>JANOEV010000362.1:0-10136 GCA_031413695.1 Burkholderiales bacterium | reverse complement strand
CTGCGTCAATTGAGACGTTGACGAAATAATGCGCAAACTGACTGATGTGCGAGCGCCATCTGTGCTGACTTCAACGTCACGGATCGAACCGACTTTTTCAAATGCTTTCACCACCGCCGTCGCAGGCGGCGCACCACCGGCCGGTGCAATCATGACAAACTTCAACTGCGGACCACGCAGATCCCATTCGGTCAGTTGCAAAACACCAGATTTGACAATTTGGGCGAGTACATCATTGACCAGCGCAAAGGTGGTCAATCCATCCGGCTGCCCAAACAACCCGGCGAGTTTGTTGGCACGGTCAAGCCCGTTGAGGGCCTGGCTGCGTGCGCCAAGCGTCGCGTCCAGTTCACTTTCGGTTGCGACTAGTCGTGAACCTGCGTCATTCTTAAGTGCGTGCAATTGTCGCCACTCGTTTGCAAACCAGATCGTCGGAACGATCAGCAGCCATGCCGCAATGGCGACAATCGACCATTCGCGCTGTGAGGTGGTTGTTTGCGCGTTGCCGCCGGTGTAGCCGGCCGGCGTTTGCTGCCAGCCGCAAAAGGTGGCGGGCGGCGTGTCGTTGGATCGTTCATCTGCGGCGACACCAACGCCGCGTTGAAAATTTATCCATTCTGTTTGGGTCGGGCGGTTGGGCCACCATCGCTCCGCCACGACCCTGCCTGACACGCCGACAGTGGCGACCACGCCGTCTAGCGCGTCGATCAACGAAACGTTTTGGGTTTGTGCAGTCGTTGCGTTCGGTGCCCACGGCGCCGGGTTGCCGCTGTCTCTGGACCACAATGCAGTTTCAGGTATGACCTTAATTGACGTCGCGTCGATATCGATTTCTGCTTGCGCTTGTTGTATGGCAGCCAAGTCGTATGCACACAGCAGTGCCCCATCCAACTGTGGAATCACATAATGGGCGGTGTCCAAGAACGGCGTCCATGCCGCTTGCGCCAACTGCAGGGCGCCTGAGCGCTTGGCAACCGGCACACCTGCGAGATCAACAATACGCACCACGTAGCGGCTGCGCGCGAGAACCCAATATTTTTCCGTCACCTCAGGCGTGTCAACCGTCGGCACCGTCACGCCGGCGGCCCGCTGCACGAAGTGTTCGGCGAGACTGAGCGCCCTTGCACTACCGAAGTTGCCGAACCCCATGCCGAACTGGCTCAACAACTTCAGCCAGCCACCTTGGCGCTGGCGTTTCAATGGCGTAGCTGGATTCGCGGCGTTCGTTCCGGTCGGCAAAGTTGGTTTTCCTGATGTCGGTTGCAGCGGTTAATGTGGTTGGCTGGGGGGGCGCACTTGAATTGCCGCCGAGCTCCCGAAGCGCGAGAGAAAATTCATTTGGCAATCCAACCGCGATCGCATCGACTGATCGGCGGCGGCACTCTTTTAACCTGGTCGGCCGGTCTTTGTCGCCCGGCGTGATTGTCAGCCTGCATTCTAGCAGGAACGGTAGGTCCGCTTTGGCTATGGTGATGCGCCAATCGTTAGCGCCGACTAACCCGACAATTTCCTCATCCAATCGTCCGTTTGAAAACGGTAGCACCTCTGCCAAACTGCCCAGCGGCTTTACCATGCGCTGGTCAATCAAGGCGTCGATTCTCGACGGATCAAGCCCGGGGACGGCGGCGAGGACGGCTGCGGGCGCTGAATTGATGTTGACGCCGGCATGTCGTGCCGTCGTAAACAGACCGGTAAAGCGTGCGCGAATACCGTGCGAATTCGACGCCGGCGCGGCGTCGGCGCGGTCGAGCGCTGCAAAAACACGTTCCCAACCCATCACGTTGGCCAGCTCTTCGGGCGCATGCAAAAAATCGTTTGCGGGCGGGGGACGCTTGGCTGTGGCGTAGTCGGGTCTTTCCGCGCCGTTGAGGCGCCTAAGGTCGTCGTCGTCAATGTAATCGTTGAGGCCGTCTACCATCCGGGCGTGCATCGCCGCCGGAATGCCGACCGATGTAAAAAAGCGGCCCAGCAGCCGATCCTCCGCCAAATTTACGCCAAGCAACCCGCGTTCATCTTGCACCCGAATGGTTACGCTATCGGATACGCGGTATGGCCTGCCATCGACAGCAAGCGATCCATCGGTAACGGCCAGCCCGCGTTCATCACGGGTATATTTGGCGGCCGCGTGCAGCAGTGTTTCGCGCAGCGAAAACGCATCCCGTTCAGCCTCGGCCCATCGCTGGGTCGCAAATGCGCCGGTTCGTAATTCGTCGACCCGGCTGGCGAAAAACGCAGCGGCGAGCGCGATAATGGCGACCGCAAACAGCGTAGCCACCAATACAAACCCTTGTTCCTGAAGGTTATTTTTCTTCATTCTGGAAAGGTGGCGCAGCCCTGTCATGCACGGATTTGGTGTCATACAGCAGTATAGGCAACTTCCAGGTTTTGCGAATGTCCTTGTCGTGTATCACCGTAACCAAGATCAGCGATGGAGAAAGCAACGGCAACGCGTTATGATGATGTTTTTCGCAAAGCAAAAATCGTACTCAAATCATCAGCACCGCAAATCGAATGCACATTTTTTACAGAAAAAGCCAAAATTCCAGGCCGATCATTCGCCGCCCTGGTCCCGAACCACGGCCATCACTTGGAAGAATGTCGGGCACGACAGTGTGCGCCTTTAGCCGATGCGAGGGCGGATTTACGCTCTTGGAGGTACTCACGGCAATGGTGGTTTTTTTTATGGTTGCGGGAATTCTTGCCTCGGCGGTTGCCCAGGCGATGCGGGTTGTTGAGGTTGGTGCAAATGAGACTGCAGCGGCACGTGACAATGCCATGCGTCTTGACTGGTTTCGCGAGACCGTGGCGCTGACAATCATGCCGCCGGTTGACCCCAGACGCATCAACCGCGACCCGCCGCTGATTGGTGATGGCCGGCTGGTCGGCGGGCTGTCGTTGCGATCTCCAAATTCACTATCGCTGGCGCCAGAAAGATACAAATTCGAATTGAAATTTGATGCGGCTGCCGGCGAAACACAATTGATTTTGTCTGATCTGGCGGAGGTGACCGGCGGCGTTTCCGGGCGTGCCGGACATGTATTGATATCGTGGCTTGGCAGTGATGGTCGCTTTCGCTTTTTGGACGACGATGACCGTTGGCAGGACGCCTGGCCCGAACGGGTAACACAAACGGGGATCGGGAGCGTCCCCCGGGCACAATTGCCCAAAGCGGTTGAGCTGCGTTATGGCGCGGCTGGCACCCCTGCAAAAAGTATTGTTGTCGCCATTTTGGATCGCGGAATACCGCCGCCTTCAACCCGCGAGCTGGCGCAATGAATGAACGTTCACTGCCGCTGCTGCCGCTCGGGGTACTCATTTTGCTCGCACTGCTTACGTTCTGGTTGTCGCGCTACGTCGACGCTGAAGGTGCGCGTGGCAATGAAATGAAACGGCACGATCCGGATGTTGTTATTGAGCAATTCACCGCGCAAAAACTTTCGCCAACGGGCGACGTTCAGTACGTTGTGGTTGCCGACAAAATGACACACTATCCAGATGATGATTCATCAATTTTGGAGAAGATCGTGTTCACCGCAACGGTACCGGGGCGCCCTACCGTGACAGCGCGTGCGCCGCTGGGGAGGCTGACCAAAGGTGGCGACGAGGTGGCGATGGATGGCGGCGTTGTACTTGATTCAGGCGGAACAGGGCGCTCGCCGGCGATGCAAATGCGTACGCCGAAACTGACAATTTTCCCAGACAAGAGCCTGGCCAGGTCCACCGATGGCGTCGTGATTGAAAGCGTGCAGGGCGTGATGCACGCCGCAAAATTTGAACTCAACAGCGCGACCAATATTTTGACACTCGACCGCGTGAAGGCAACGTTGCGGCGTGACAAGCCGGATCTAACCGATAAAAGTCCCAGGAAAACGCAATGAAAAAAATCATCTTGAAATCGATGTGCGCGAAAAATTCGCCATCGATTCTTTACGCCGGCGCGATTGCGTTGCTTTGCTGGGCGGCGCTCGGCGTGCCAAACGCCAATGCGGAAAAGGCCGATCGCAGCAAAGAGATTGAAATCGACGCAGCGGCTGCAAAATCCGATATCGCAAATAATGTGCAAACACTTGATGGTGGTGTGGTGCTGACCCAGGGTACGATGCGCATCACCGCCGACAGGATGATATTGAGGCGTGACGCAAAAGAGAATATTTTTGCCGAGTTACAGGGTTTGAACGGGAATCAGATTTCATTCAAGGAGAAACGCGAGGGCTTTAACGATTTCATGGAGGGCGCCGCCGACCGTGCAGAGTTCGATCAGGCAACGAATACGATCAAGTTGTTTACGCGCGCCAAACTGAAAAATGGCAACGATGTCCTGTCTGGCGAATATATTTACTACAACTCATTGACCGACGTGATGATGGCCGACGGTCGTGTGCCAGATGCGAAAACTGGCAGGGACCCGAAAGTGTCTGCGGCTGCTGCAGGAAGGGTCCGAATCACGATCCAGCCGCGCACCGATTCCGCGCCAACCGCTGCTTTACCGGCCAAGAAATAGCTGATGAATGCGCCCGATAACTCGGCCGAGCTTGACGCCGCAACCACCCCGCCAAACGGCGACTTCCGACCCAGTGTTTTGCGCGCGCAAAATTTGCGCAAGGCGTACAAAAAGCGCGTGGTTGTGCACGATGTGTCGCTGGAAGTAAAAAGTGGCGAAGTGGTCGGTCTGCTCGGGCCCAATGGTGCCGGGAAAACGACATGCTTCTATATGATAGTCGGCCTGGTCCCCGCCGATGGTGGCGAAATCCACCTCGATGGCGATGAATTGACCAGGCTCGCAATTTACCAACGGTCGCGTTTGGGCGTCGCTTATTTGCCACAGGAAGCGTCAATATTTCGCAAGTTGACGGTCGCTGAAAATATCCAGGCGGTACTTGAACTGCGTGATTTGTCGCCCGAGGAAATTGTCAAGAAACGTGATGCCTTGATGGACGAGTTGCACATCAGCCATTTGCGCGGCAATCAAGCGATCAGTCTTTCCGGCGGCGAACGGCGACGCGTTGAAATTGCCCGTGCATTGGCCGTCGAGCCGCGATTTGTTTTGCTCGACGAACCATTCGCGGGTGTCGACCCGATTGCGGTGATCGACATCCAGGAAATCATCAAATTTCTTAAACAGCGTGGCATCGGGGTTTTGATAACCGATCATAACGTGCGCGAAACCCTCGGCATTTGTGATCACGCTTACATCATCAACCAGGGGCGTGTGCTGGCAATGGGCAAACCCGAGGAGATTGTTGCAGACGAAACGGTGCGGAAGGTTTATCTCGGCGAGCATTTTCGGCTTTAGAACTGATTTCCATGAAGCCCACACTGCAGCTAAAGCTATCGCAGCATCTGGCGCTGACCCCACAGCTACAGCAATCGATCAAGCTGTTGCAACTATCAACCGCAGAGCTCAATCAGGAGCTGGAACGATTTTTGCAGGAAAATCCCCTGCTTGAGCGTGACGAGCGCAGCGAAGGCGAACCCTCGGGCGTGGAAGTCAATGAAGTGGGAGCGACGATAGCAGCCCCCGAGGGCGATTTCACGGAGCGCATTGGTGCCGGCAATAGTGAATCGGAAGTGGTCCCGACACAAATCGCTTCTGGCGACGATGGTGACAATGACCCCGGCTATGACAATACCGAGTTTGGCGATTACGGTGACGGTTCTCCGCGCAACGCCAACAATAGTGACGATGAGCGCCAGGATGGTGATGCCTATGGCCAGACGTCGGCGTCGGCACTATCGTTGCAACAACACCTGCTGGCACAACTGCCGCTGACGTCGCTATCGCCGCGCGATCGGCAAATAGTTGCGTTTCTCATCGTTCACCTTGACGACGACGGCTATCTGACCTACGAGATGGACGATTTGGTCGGATTATTGCAGGCAAACATGTCTGCTGATTCGTCCGGTGATGATTTTGATGACGACGATATTCGCGATGAGCTGAAAATCGCGTTGCAGCATATTCAACACCTGGAGCCCACCGGGGTGGGCGCGCGTTCGCTTGCTGAGTGCCTCGCATTGCAGATTGATGCGCTGCCACCCTCGACACCGTTCCGTGCCGAGGCGCGCCAGCTCGTGTCGTCGCATCTTGACGTTCTCGCGCAACGCGACTTTGCCAAGCTGAAACGACTGCTGCGGGTTTCTGACGATGTATTGAAGGCGATCAGAGGGCTGATTGTTTCGCTTGAGCCCAAGCCCGGGCGCGCCTTTGGGCAGGGTGACACCAGATATATCGTGCCGGATGTGTTTGTCCGAAAGATCCGGGGGCGCTGGCGGGCGATGCTCAACCAGGGGGCGATGCCCAAGTTACGCGTCAACAGGCTTTATGCCGATTTGGTGCAAAAAAGCCGCGATACCGATGGCAAAAATCTAACCGGCCAATTGCAGGAGGCGCGTTGGCTGATCAAAAATATCCAGCAGCGGTTTGAAACGATATTAAAAGTCACCGAGGCGATTGTCGAAAACCAGCGCCATTTTTTCGACCATGGTGAAGTGGCGATGCGCCCACTTGTTTTACGCGAAATTGCCGAACAAGTTGGATTACACGAAAGCACTATTTCACGCGTTACCACACAAAAGTATATGCTCACTCCGAGAGGTATTTTTGAGCTCAAATATTTTTTTGGCTCGAGTGTCGCAACGGACGCCGGCGGCGCCTGCTCGGCAACGGCCATTCGAGCGTTGATCAGGCAATTGGTCGAAGCCGAGGACCATCGTAAGCCGTTGTCCGATAACAAAATCGCCGACGTATTGTCTGGTCAGGGAATCCTCGTTGCACGCCGGACAGTCGCCAAATACCGAGAGTCATTGCATATTCAGCCCGCGAACCTGCGCAAGTCCTTTTGAACGAATGCGGTCAGAATTTGCCCGCGGGCCCCGCTAAGTTGTTGCAAAGCAGCCAGAAATTTTTGTACTTGCGCGCTTTGCACTTTGCGGGTATCTTGAAATTCACACACGTTTTATTGCCTCTGACCGGAGGCAAATACCCGGGACATTTGATGTGTCCATTTGAAAGGAGATCGGCAAATGAACTTGCACATGACAGGCCATCACCTCGAAATCACGCCATCCATGCGTGATTACGTCGCTGCCAAGATGACACGCATCAATCGCCACTTCGACCACGTGATTGATGTCAACATGATTCTGACGGTGGAAAAACTGCGACAGCGAATAGAAGCCAATGTGCACCTTTCCGGTAAGGATATATTTGTCGAAAGTGCGGATGCCGATATGTACGCCGCCATCGACCTGTTGATCGATAAACTCGACCGGCAAATCGTAAAGCATAAAGAGAAAATAAAGAGCAACCACATCAGCGAGGCGCCCAAGCGCATTCTCCTCGACGATTGACACTTGCAAGGCCCCGTAACGCGATGCCCGCACGCCGTTTCCGGTGTAGCGGGCATCTTTTTGTCCCAACCCCTCTCACTTGCGTATTACTCGTCGTGGTTCATCAGACTTTTGAGAATTCTTGCCAAAACAATCGCCATGTATCCCGTACCTAGGGCGCTGAGCGTAAAATATGGTCTTTCGCAAACTGCGGCGTTTTGACAAAGCCGCGCCTCCAGCTATATGTCATCCCTACATTTTGGAAAACACCTGCCGTCGACACACGTTGTGTTGGACTTGGACGTATCAAGTAAAAAGCGGTTGTTTGAGCAAATTGGTTTGTTGTTTGAAAATGAAAACCGTATTTCCCGCGCCAAGGTTTTTGATGCCTTGTTTGCGCGCGAGAAACTCGGCTCGACCGGGCTCGGCCACGGTGTGGCCATCCCGCACGGTCGTATGAAGGGTCTGCGCGACACACTCGCCGTCTTTATCCGCACGGCCGAGGGTGTGCCGTTTGAATCGCCCGATGGTGAAAATGTGCGGCTGGTGTTTGCCATGCTGGTGCCGGAACACGCAACCGAGCAGCATCTGAACCTGTTGTCGGAATTGGCCGAGGCATTCAGCGACGCCGATCTCAGGGCGGCACTGCTGGCCGAACCGGATCGCGAACGCGCGCACAAAATGCTGACAGAGTGGCCGCCATTTGGCGCAAGCGAAACCCCAACCGAATCAGGCCGGATTGATGCCACAGTTAAACGTTCAGCGACTATTTGAGGATCGGCGCGACAAGCTCGCGTTGACCTGGCTGGCAGGACACAACGGCGCGTCGCGCGAATTGCCTGCGGACGCGCTCAACCGGCCCGGTGTGGGCCTGGTCGGACATTTAAACCTGATACATCCGATTTTGATTCAGGCGCTGGGCACCAGCGATATCGAATATCTGGACCACCTCGATGAAGCGCAGTTGAGCGCGAGCCTTGAGGCGCTTTGCACAAACGAAACGCTTGCGATATTTCTATGTGATGGTGCGGATGCGCCGAAGTATTTGATGGAAGCGGCAGACAAATATTGCGTCCCGCTGTTTTTGTCGCTCAAGATGAGCCGCGTGTTTGTCAACTTGTTGCGCCCGTATTTGCAACGTGAGTTATCCGAAGTTACCACGTCGCACGGCGTTTTTCTCGATGTGCTCGGGTTCGGCACCCTGATAACCGGCGACTCACAAATCGGCAAAAGTGAATTGGCGCTGGAGTTGATTTCCAGGGGCGCGGGTCTGGTGGCCGACGATGTCGTCGAGCTATATCAAGTGGGGCCCGAGACCATCCAGGGACGTTGCCCGCCGTTGTTGCGGGACTTTCTTGAGGTGCGCGGGATTGGCGTGCTCAATATCAAGACAATCTTTGGCGAGACGGCCGTGCGCCCCAGAAAGACATTGCGACTGATTGTTCATTTGGAGCGCCCGACCAAGGAATATTTTCAGGGGCTCGACCGACTGCAAACAAAATCAAGTACAACAACGATACTGGGCGTGGAAATTCCCACTGTGACACTTGCGGTTGTGGCCGGTCGAAACCTGTCGGTTCTCGCGGAGGCGGCGGTGCGGCACTACATATTGCAAACGCGTGGCTACGATTCAACCAAGGATTTTCTGGATCGTCATGAAGCTGCGATGCGTGAGCAGGGCGAGCATGGCGGTGATGCCGATCAGGGCTTAAATCTGGATCAAACGGCCGCGTTCGGTGCGTTCAGCGTTGACTGATTGTCATTGTTAAACGGCGGGAGCGGGCAGTCATGAAACTTGTTTTGGTCAGCGGTTTTTCCGGGTCAGGCAAGAGTGTTGCACTCAAGGCGCTTGAAGACACGGGCTATTTTGCGGTCGACAACCTGCCGGCCTCGCTGGTTGAGTCGCTGTTGGTCGAAATGGCGGATCTTCCGCAGATTGCCATTGCAATCGACGTGCGTTCGGGCGAATCGGTTGCGGCACTTCCAGCATTGGTAAAGAGCCTTCGTGTTCGTGACGTTGACTGTCGCCTGTTGTTTCTGGAGGCGAATGACGATTCCATCGCCCGCCGTTTTGCCGAAACCCGACGGCCGCACCCGCTGGCAGATCGTGTTTCGGGCGGCGTTACCGCCTGTATTGCCGAGGAACGCCGTCTGCTGGCTGATATCGCCGAGCTGGGTCATCGTATGGACACGTCCGGTGTGAATGCCAATGTGCTGCGTGGCTGGATAAAGGACTGGCTTGAGCTGGATCGCTCGCGATTGTCGTTGACCTTTCAATCGTTTGGTTTCAAACATGGTAATCCGATGGACGCGGATTTTTTGTTTGATGCCAGGTTCCTGCCAAATCCGTTTTATGATCCGCAACTTCGCGCGCTGACCGGCCGCGATGAAAAGGTTCGTACGATGTTGCTTGCAGACACCAATGCCGGCCGTTTTGTCCGGGATATTGCGGACTTCATCAGCCGCTGGCTGCCGTCATTCGCGCGCGATAACCGGACATCATTGACCATCGCCATTGGCTGTACCGGGGGCCAGCATCGGTCGGTGTTTATTGTTGAAGAACTCGCGGCATATTTCGGCGGTAACCAGCAGGTGTTAGTACGGCATCGCGACCTTTCCCAATTGTCGCCTTGATCAAGAATATTCTCAACACCATAGACGAGTCATCGCGCAAAGCCGCAGTAGCCAAACGCACACAAATGCCGGTTTTCCCAATTGGCAACGTGCTGTTTCCGGGTGGCACGAGCGTGCCACCCGGAACGCCGTTTGCCAATGTAGCACCAAGCGCAGATCACGTCGGAAATGAC
>JANOEV010000361.1:0-6587 GCA_031413695.1 Burkholderiales bacterium | reverse complement strand
GCTGAAGTAAGCCTGTTCGGTCGCATTCAAACCAGTCGAGGGGCCACCGGTTGGATTGCCCGAGCCATCACACAATCGGGTGTTCCAGGTAAACGGTGCAATATTGCCGGTTGCGCCGGCGCGGAACAGATATATGTTGCGTGTATCACAGGCGTTGCCGGCACGCGCATCGAGCAGACCCTTGGCCGACCAGACCTGACCGGTAAGCAGTGTGCCCGTTGTCAAATCGCGCTGTTTTGAGATCAAGTCACCGGACCACTCCTGGGTGGTGTACTGGGCCTGATACGCAAAGTTGGTTGCCGTGGTTGGTTCCTGGGTTGACGACGACGCGGCTGCCGAACCGGCACCGGTTCTTGCCGTCACACCAGCCAACGCCGAACCAAGGCCGTTGATCACCGAGGTTGGATTGCCGGCGCTGAAGTACTGGCCGCGACCGTTGACCGCAGCATGCCAGAAATCATCGATCGAGCTCGGCTGATCCGCCAGCGGGAACGGCCAGTTGCGGGCGCCAGTACGAATGTCGGCGAAATCACCAACCGTGGTACTGACGTTGCGGTAGTCGCTGCGATAGTTCAGCAAACCGGACACACCCAATGCAATGGTGAAGGTGGTCATGTGCTGATGCACAGCACGATCATCCTCCGGGCCGTTACCGGTTGCCGGCACGTTATTTTCCAAGGTGTCGCGCAAATCGGTCACGTAGTAATACTGCGCCACGTCAGCCAATGAGTTGGCGATGCCGCCGCCGAGTGAAACCGAGGCGGTACAAGGCCAGGCCAAACATGGTGCGGTTGGCGCAGGCGGCAATGTGACTGTTGCACCAAGCCCGTTCACCCACGACAATCCAGGCTTGCCAGGGCTTGGTGGTGAGGCCAATGCCGCAACACCGGGAACGTAACAAACACCATCGAGGTCGGCGACCGGATCGCTGGTGGTCACCACAGTTGGCGTACCGGTAATAAACCCGCCGCTGTACTGGCTGGTGGTGACCGTGGTGGTGGTGACGTATTGCTGTTTTTGACCCGGCACGGAAACACACGCCGTTGCCGTGTAACCGTTGCCAACACTTGCTGCCGCAGGGGTACAGGTTTGGGTCAGGGTCGGGCCGGTGGTCACGTTGCTGCACGAGGTTTGGGTAAACGCATTGGCCGCAATCGGTGCGGCGGCGGTACAGGTCGCCACCGGCGTAGGCCCGGAGGTTGCGCTGGTACAGGTCGTTGCGGTATAGCTGTTACCAGCGCCTGCGCTAGCTGCCATACAAGAGGCGACCGGTGTGGCCGGTGTGGTTGCGGTGTTACAGGTGGTTGTGACAAAACCATTACCAGCCCCCGCCGGCCCGGCCGAGCACGATGCAACCGGCACATTGGTGGTGGTCACGGCACCCGGACACGTGAGTGTAATCCACGAATTACCCGACGCAGCCGTTTGTGCCGTACAGGTTGCCACCGGCTGGTTCACATAATTGGTGGCGGCGTTCAAGGTGTCACAGGTACGTGTCACCCATGAATTGCCGGCCGCCGCGGTTTGTGGCGCATTACCGCCGGTACACGCCGAGACGGCGGTTGGACCGGTGGTAACCGGTGCCGGGCAACTGACAATGGTCCAGCTGTTGGCCGCCGTGGCGGGCGCGGCGGCACAGGTCGAAACAGGCACATTGGTCGTGTTGTTGGCACCGCAAGAGGTTGCCGTCCAGTTGTTTAACGCAGTCGGTGCAATGACGCCGCACGTGGCCACGCCGAATGGCCCCGTGGCAACCGGACTACAGGTTTTTGAGGTAAACGAATTGCCGGCGTTGGCGGCGCTCGCGGTACAACTTAACACCGGCACATTGGTCGTGACAATTGGTGCCGGGCAGGTGGTGGTGGTAAAGCTGTTAGCGGCAATCGGCAAGGCAGCCGTACAGGTCACCACCGGAACGTTGGTCGTAATCGTCGGCGCGGTTGGGCAGGTGGTGGTGGTGTAGGCATTCAACGCCGTCGGGCCGGATGCCACACACGCGGCCGGAATCGGTGTGTTGGACAGGTTGTTGGTACCGCAAGTGGTTGCAATAAACGCCGGGCCGACTGCGGCAATATTGACGCACGATGGCACACCGGTCGGGCCGGTGGTGGCATTGACACAAGTGGTCGACGTAAAGGTATTGCCGGCATTGGCGGCTGACGCGGTACAGGTCAATACCGGCATGCTGGTCGTGACAATGGGTGCCGGGCAGGTTCTAGACGTAAATGAATTGCCGGCGTTGGCGGCGGTCGCTGTACAACTCACCACCGGCACGTTGGTTGTCACAATCGGTGCCGGGCAAGTTGTGGTGGTGAAGTTGTTGCCAGCAGTCGGACCGGACGCGGTACAGGTCAACACCGGCACGCTGGTGGTTGCGATGGTGTTGCAAACAATTTGTGTCCAGTTATTGCCGGCATTGGCCGTCTGGTTGACACAAGTTGCAACCGGTACCGCGCCACTGACGGTGGTGGGACAAATCGTCGCAATAAAGCCAGGACCAACCAGCGGCGCGGCCGCTTGCACAGCACAAACAGCCGGATCAAACGGTGTTGGGCCGGTCAATATTGTTGGGCCGACGCAGGTGGTGGTGGTGAAGAAATTACCGGCATTGGCAGCAGACGGCGTACAGGTTGATACCGGCACGTTGGTGGTGGTGATTGGGGCGGGACAGGTGGTGGTGGTGAAACCATTGCCGGCGGTTGGGGCGGATGCCGTACAGGTCGCCACAAACACATTGGTGGTGTTGTTGGTCGCACAGGTGGTGTTAACAAAAAGGTTGCCGGCGTTCGGCGCGGACGCGGTACACGTTGCAACTGGTGTCGGCCCGGTATTAACCGCGCCACAGGTGGTGCTGGTAAACGAATTACCGGCAATCGGCAAAATTGTCATACACGACGCCACGCCGGTAGGCCCGGTATTGTTGGGTGTACAAGTGGCGCTGACCCATGCGTTACCGCCTGTGGCGGTTTGGGTGACACACGGTGCGGCAACACCAACCGGCGCGGTATTGTTGGTCGAACAGGTCGTGGTCGCGTAAAAATTTGCGGCGGTCGGGCCGGAGGCGGTACACGATGGCTGCGGCACGAAACCCGTGTCAATATTGTTACAGGTCGTCGCCACATATAAATTTGCGGCTGATGCGATGGCAGGGGTACAGGTCGCCACGCCGGTGGGTCCGGTTGTCAGGGTTGCGCAGGTAATTGCCTGCCAGCTGTTGCCGATCGCTGCGGTCGCCGGTGTACAAGACGCAACACCAGTCGGGCCGGTGTTGTTGGGCGTACAGGAGGTGGTGACAAAGCTGTTGGCGGCGTTAGCGGCCGCGGCGGTGCACGTTGCAACGGCGGTTGGGCCGGACACGATCGGCGCAGGGCAGGTGGTGGTGGTGTAGCTATTCCCAGCAATCGGGCCGGAGGCCGTACATGTCGCCACAAAAACGTTGGTGGTGTTATTGGTGCCGCAGGTGGTGGCAACATAGCTGTTACCGGCGCCGGCAGCAGCCGCAAGGCACGAAGCAACGCCAACCGGACCGGTCGTTACTGTCGCGCAGGTCGTTGTGGTAAATGAATTGGCGGCGATCGGTCCAGCGGCGCTACAGGCCGCAACACCGGTCGGACCGGTCGGGATGGTATTACAGGTCGTAGCCGTAAATGTATTGGCAGCGGCTGGACCGGCTGCGGTGCACGATGCAACCGGGGTTGGCCCACCGGTCACCACCGAGCAGGTCGTGGTCGTGAATGAATTGGCAGCGGCTGGACCGGCCGCGGTACACGAGGCGACCGGTGTCGGACCGGTATTGTTGGTGCCGCAGGTGGTCGCGGTGAAACTGTTGGCCGCCACCGGTAACGCTGGTGTGCATGACGCAACCGCGGTCGGGCCGGTTGGTGATGACGCACAGGTGGTTGCGGTAAAAGTATTACCCGCCGCCGCGACCGCCGGTGTGCAACTTGCGACCAGCGTCGGTCCGGTGGTCAACGTTTGACAAGTAATCACGCCGCCGGCGGTACAGGTCAACACCGGTGTGCAAAGTTCGGTAGCGGCGCTACACGACAATACCTGCGAGGTGCTTACGCGAACCTGCAAGGTGCTCCGTGTGACTTGTGTCGTGGTGCGATTGATTTGTGAGGTGCTCGCCGTCACCTGCGAGGTGCTACGGGTCAGTTGGGAGGTGCTTTGTGTCGTTTGGGTGGTTGACTGGCGGTTTTGCACGGTGTTTTGCAGCGTCTGCACGGTACTGCGCGTCAATTGCGACGTGCTCAACGTGGTCTGGGTTTGACGGCGCAAATTCTGGAATGTGGCACGCAACGATTGTGCGGTGCTTTGGGTAATCTGTGAGGTGCTTTGCAAATTTTGTGTGGTTGACTGACGATTTTGCACCGTACTCTGTGTGACCTGTTGTGTGGTCCTCAAAAACTGCGTGGTGGTCGCCGTCTGCCGGGTGGTGCTCTGCAGATTTTGATTGGTGCTTTCCCGATTCTGGTTGGTACTTTGTAGGCGCTGCAGCGTACTCGACGTAATTTGTGCCGTCGTCTGAAAATGCTGAATCGTGCTTTGGCGATTTTGATTGGTACTTTCGCGGTTCTGCAAGGTGCTTTGGGTGGTTTGCAGCGTCGACTGCCGGTTTTGTGTGGTGCGCACCAAACGTTGAACGGATGTTTGTCGATTCTGTACGGTGCTTTGGCGCAGTTGCGAGGTCGCCGCCAGTGCCTGAAAGGTGCTGCGATCCCTGCGCAACGTCGAGAGGTTAAACCAGCCGGCGGTACACGGCGCGTAGCTGTAGATATTGTCCTTGTCCGTCACCACGCGGGTGGTGTCGTTGGTGCCGTCCCACATCGGCCTTGGGGTGTTGCCGTTGTTGTCGGTCAGGGTGCCGTCCTGCTGGCCGACCAGTGTCACGCCGTCGATCTTCACCGGGCCGGCGGTCTCCGCCGCCGTATTCCAATAACCGTCGGTGGTGGCGATGGTGAAATTTTGCTGGCACGAGTACTGAATCGGGTCACCGGTCATGCCGTCATTGATGCCATCGACCTTGCCGGCGTAGTGGCGGCCGACCCGCGCCAAGCCCTCGCGCGCCGGCGACGAACCGCCGGGAATCTGGGTAAACAGTTTGTCAAACCACGCCGTGCGCTGGGTGGTATTAAAGTCGTCGATCGCCAGGTAGTTGGCGGCGGCAACCGGTGTGCCGGGGCGCATTGTGACAAATCCCACCCGGTAGCTGTTGGTCAGCGGCGTAAACGCCAGGCTCACCGCACTTTTTGCAAGGTTGATACGGGTGCGGTAATACGAATACCAATTGGCAAAATTTTGCCGTTCATCGGTTGCGCCGGGGCCCGAGGTCGCGCTGACCAACACACGCACCCAGTTTCCAGTCACACCGGTCGGACTGGTGATTGCGACTTTTGAAACATCGGTATCAACGTCGTTGCAGGGCGCGGCGGTCGGCACAAATGTCTGCCCGCTCGAATGCAAATAGTAGTATGCCGCCTGGGTTGGGTCGGCACCGACCGAATACTGGCGGGTGGCATTGTCGTAGGCGCGAAACGCAGCGGACAGATTGACGTTGGCGGATGCACCGTCAAACCCGTCGTATTTCGCCGAGACAAAACTTGGCGCGGCAAACAGCGTGCCGTCGGCATTTTTTGGCAATGCGTAACGCTGCGTCGGGTTGTAATACAGCACGTTGCACTGATAGGCCTTGTAGCCCAGGCTCAGCGTGGCGGCACTGGTCTCGAGTTCGTCCGGCATGTGGGTACGCCGCATCGAATTGGAGGTGTCGAGCAGCAGCATGATGTTTGGTTTGATCTGCACCGCACCACCGTTGTTGAGCGGTCGGTTCGCCAGATCGGTCAGCGCGGCGTTGGCACCGGTTGCGGCGAGCAACAACAGGGTGGTAAAACCCGCGGTGGCTTTACGGATTGCCCGAAGGCTGCATTTTTCTGACTTGTTCATCACAACTCCCACTAACCGCCAAAACAGCGGCTATTCAATTTGGATTTGGTCGCGCCGTGTGTCGGCGCGCCGTTGCATCAATACATCACCAACTGGACATAACTTGCCGTGTTGCGCGGGCCGTCGACCCGGGCGGTGACGCGGTAGAACGGCGATGTGACGTCCGGCGGCGGCGAATCATTCGCCTCCAGCGTCGTGCCACCGGTACCGGACGAATTCGATACCACCACACATTCCTGCAGACCGGCGGTATGTGCCATATTCGGCGTTTTGCAAAGCCGGTGAATCACATAACGAATACGCTCACCGGTGGCGGGTGCCGGCGTGACCGTGGTCGCGTCGTTCCAATCGTAGGTCAACGGGTTAAACGTCTCAACCCAACTCGAGTAGTAACGCGGGCTGACAATGTCGTTGCTCAGCACATTCGGGTCAACCAGTTGCGCCTTCAGCCAGGTGCGCGCGACTTCGAGGCCGTTGTCACCGATCGACGTGGCACTTTGTTTGAACGCCAGATTGCCGGCAATACCCAGCCCGCCGCTTAACTGACGCACCATGGCAATACCGGCGAGCGCCATGGCAACCAGCACGATCAACGAAATCATCAACACCACGCCGCGTTGGTGATGTGGCGGCGCGATCTG
>JANOEV010000360.1:0-16879 GCA_031413695.1 Burkholderiales bacterium | reverse complement strand
CACCGCCCGCAACGTCAACGCCGATGCTGCTAGCATCTTATTTGACCGCGGCTTTGGCACCCTGCGGCGCAATCCTGATTTGAAATTCCGCCAGACCGAAGTGGCGTTGGCGGAGCTGAATATCAAACAGGCGTCGATCCTCGCCGCCGCGTCAAAATTGGTCGCACCGGGCGGACGTTTGGTCTACGCAACCTGCAGCGTGCTGCCGGAAGAAAACGACAACATCGTTGACGCCTTTCTGGCCAAGAATGCGGACTTTGAAATTGTGCCGATTGCACAGGTTCTCAAGCGTCTGAAAATCGATATCAAACAAACAGATCACTTTTTGCGTTTGTCCCCCAAGCAGCACAACACCGACGGCTTTTTTGCCGCCGTTCTGCAGCGCGCAACAAAGTAGCCCGCACTTTTTCAGGTTGCATAAAAGGGGTCGGCCTCAATGTTTGACACATTGCCGCAATTGTTGACCTCACGAAACGTTTTGACCGAGCTGGCGCTGCTGCTGTCAGCATTCGCCATTTCCTGGCTGGTCACACGCACACTACAACGCCGCTTTCCCGGCAATTTCGAACCCGGTTTTGCCAAGATCGGTGCAGGCAGCGCGCATCGACTGGTGTTGCCGCTGCTTATGCTGGTGCTGGTATGGTCGGGACGATTGGCGTTGGTGAAATTTCAGCCAACACCCATATTGCACATCGCCCTGCCGCTGATCGGCGCGTTTGCCGCCATCCGGCTGGCCGTTTACCTGTTGCGCCATCTGATACCGCCGTCAGAAGTGCTTAAGGCGTCAGAACGCATCATCGTCTACGGGGTATGGGGATTGTTGGCGCTGTACGTGACCGGTGCGCTCGGCGAAATCGGCGCTGCGCTCGGTGAAATCAAATTCGCGATGGGCAAGCAGGTTGTGTCGCTGCGACTGGTGCTTGAAGCTGTGATTTCTGCCGTCATCACCATTTTCATTGCACTTGGTGTTTCTGGATTGGTTGAGAGTCGCCTGATAAAGGCGACCACCATCGACATGAGCGCACGGGTGGTGCTGGCGAAGTTCGTGCGCGCGTTTGCGCTGGTGCTGGCGGTTTTAATTGCGTTGCCGCTGGTCGGTATTGATCTTACGGTGCTATCGGTTTTTGGCGGCGCACTCGGTGTCGGTTTGGGTCTTGGCTTGCAGAAGATCGCCAGCAATTATGTTTCCGGATTTATCATCCTGCTCGACCGCTCGATCCGTCTCGGTGACTTGGTCACGGTCGACAATAAACACGGTGTTGTTGAAGCGATCAAATCACGTTATACCGTGATCAAGAGTCTCGACGGAACCGAGGCGATCGTTCCAAACGACACGCTGATAACCAATACCGTTGTTAATCACTCCTACACCGATCCGGTTGTTTCATTAAAGATCCCGGTCACGATCGGATATGAATGCGATGTCGAGCTTGCGCGGTCAATCATCATTTCAGCAGCACGCGCACAACCCAGGATACTCACCTCGCCCGCGCCTGAGGCCTGGGTCAAAGCTCTGGGTGAAAATGGCATCGAACTCGAGCTGTCAGCGTGGATCAACGATCCAGGTCAGGGGCAGTCGCCGTTGCGCTCCGATCTTCTCCTTTCGATCTGGCGCGACTTCAAATCCAACGGAATTTCCATCCCGTACCCACAACGCGATATACGCATCAATGGGCCGACCGTCGCGTGAACGCCCGCGCCTTTATTGAACGATCGCGATGACATGGCCGAAAGTTGGCAGCCCTATCTGGATTTGTCTGGATTTAGCGGCATTTAGCGACAATTAAGCAGTGTCAACACCGCATAGTCTGGGTGCCGCAGGATGCCAAGCAGAAAAACGTCTAAGGGCGTAAAATGGCCGGATATATTAAGGAGTAAATTTTGGATCTCTCAATACTTAATGGCCTGATCGATTTGCCTTGGTGGGGCTACCTTGTTTTTGGTGTTGCCGTCACCCACATTACGATTGCGGCCGTGACGATTTTTCTGCACCGCGCCCAGGCACACCGCGGGCTGGAACTGCACGCGATCCCGTCGCACTTTTTCCGGTTTTGGCTTTGGCTGACCACCGGTATGGTGACCAAGGAATGGGTCGCTATTCACCGCAAGCACCATGCCAAGTGCGAGACTGTGGAAGACCCGCATTCACCGATGTATTACGGCATTAAAAAGGTGCTGACCGAGGGCGCCGAGTTGTATCGCACCGAATCCAGAAATCAGGAAACCCTGGACAAATACAGCCACGGCGTTCCAGACGACTGGATCGAGCGCAACGTCTATTCAAAGTATTCATGGCAGGGGGTCGGCCTGATGCTGGTGATCAACCTGATGCTGTTTGGGCCGGTCGGCGCATCCATCTGGGCGGCGCAAATGATCTGGATTCCGTTCCACGCCGCCGGCATCATCAACGGTATCGGCCACTACTGGGGCTATCGTCATTACACGGTGAATGACACCAGCCGCAACATCACGCCGATCGCGTTTTGGATCGGTGGAGAAGAATTGCACAACAATCATCATGCCTTTCCGACCTCGGCACGTTTTTCAATGAAATGGTACGAGTTCGACCTCGGCTGGTTGTATATTCGCGCGTTGGAAACTGTTGGTTTGGCGAAGGTGAAAAAAGTCGCACCACAGGCCAAGTTTGACTGGAATAAGGTCGCGTGTGACGTTGACACCTTGCAGGCCGTGATCGCCCACCGCTTTGAAATCACCACCAAATATGCACGCACCCTCAAGGCAACGTGCAAATCCGAGATTGCACGCCTGCACGCCGAAGGTGTGGCGTTTGACGGTATGCGCACACCAGGTGCCTGGAAAAATTTCCGCACCTGGATGCAGTCCGACAGCAAGACATTGACCGACGCCAACCGCGCGTCGCTCAACCAGGCACTCAAACAAAGCACCAAGCTTGAGACGATTTACGGTTTCAAGCGCGAACTGATGACGTTGTGGGATCGTTCGACCTTGTCAAAGGAGGAATTGGTTGCACGTCTCGAAGACTGGTGCAAGCGCGCTGAAGCGTCCGGCATCGATGCACTTGAGCAGTTCTCACGCAGGATCCGCGCCTACGCGTGAAGCTAAATAAGATGCATCAAAACAAAAAACCCGCCGATTGGCGGGTTTTTTGTTTGAGACTTTTTTGCGTCACGACATGCCGAAACGATTACTTCAACTTCGTTTCTTTGTAGTTCACATGTTTACGTGCCTTTGGATCATATTTCATGAATTCCAATTTTTCAGGCGTCGTACGTTTGTTTTTGCTGGTTGTGTAGAAATGACCCGTACCTGCGGTCGATTCCAGTTTGATTTTTTCGCGTCCACCTTTGGCCATGGTCGCTCTCCTTAGATTTCAACGCCGCTGGCGCGCAGATCGGCCAAAACAGCATCAATGCCGTTCTTGTCGATGGTACGGAGTCCAGCGTTGGTCAGGCGCAGACGCACCCAACGGTTTTCAGATTCAACCCAAAAACGACGGTACTGCAAATTCGGCAGAAAACGACGCTTGGTCTTGTTGTTCGCATGGGAAACATTGTTGCCCACCATCGGGGCTTTTCCCGTCACTTGGCATACGCGCGCCATAGGACACCTCTTTCAAACACTGTTACGGTTAAAAACGCGGATCGAAACAACCGATTCCATTGATTTTGATTAACTTCACCGCCCAAAAACGCATCGGCAGCGAAGCCAGAAATTATAACAAAACCAGATACTTAGCGCAACCCGTCAATTAACCCCTGTTCGGCAAATGAGAGCGACGCGCCGGGTGCCACAATAAAATGGTCCAACACACGAACATCCACCAGCGCCAATGCCTCGGCGAGTGTTTTGGTCAATTCCCGATCGGCATGGCTTGGACTGGCCTCGCCGGACGGATGGTTGTGCGCCAAGATCACGGAAGCAGCATTGTGAGCAAGTGCTCGCTTGACGACTTCGCGAGGATAGACCGATGTCTGCGTCAATGTCCCGCGAAAAAGCTCATCAACCGCAATGACCCTATTTTGCGCGGTCAAGAACACGGCAACAAATACCTCGTGCGGCAATCTGGCCAGCGATGTCTTCAAATAGTCACGCACCGCGCGCGGGTTCGACAACGAGTCGGTGAGCTTGATTTCTTCGTGCAGGGCGCGTTTTGCCATTTCCAACACCGCCTGCAATTGCACGTATTTGGCCGCACCAACACCATGAACCTTGATCAATTCGGCATATGGTGCCGCAAACAGGCCGTTGAGGGTGCCAAATTCATGCAGCAAATCGCGCGCCAGATCAACCGCACTTTTTCCGGTCACACCAACTCGGAGAAATATGGCGAGCAATTCGGCATCGGACAATGCCGCGGCGCCCTGGGCAAGCAATCGTTCGCGCGGCCGCTCGCTGGCGGGCCAATTGGTGATGGACATGAATGGGCTTTAGGGGGTAAAAATGAGTCGTTTTAAAAGGGGCTCAAGTAGAATGGCAACTCCATGAACGCCTCAACACAAAGATCCGACGACCACCCGCAAGCCAAGCCACACATTGTGCTGGGCATCACCGGCGGAATCGCGGCCTATAAGTCGGCCGAGCTGGCACGCCTGTTGATCAAGGCCGGCGCAGATGTTACTGTGGTCATGACGAAATCGGCACAGCAATTTGTCACCGCCGTGACCATGCAGGCATTGTCCGGAAACAAGGTGTTTACTGATTTATGGGACGCCGATATTCCAAACAACATGGCGCATATCGAATTGACGCGGGGCGCGGATCTGGTGCTGGTTGCGCCGGCGACAGGTAACTTCATCGCCAAAATCGCCAACGGACTGGCCGACGATTTGCTCAGCACCCTTTGTCTGGCGCGTAACTGCAGTGCCTGCCCGCTCTTGATCGCACCGGCTATGAATCGTGAAATGTGGGACAACCCGGCAACGCGGCGCAACATCACCACCATCAAATCCGACGGCGTAATCATTCTGGGCCCGGCACCGGGTGATCAGGCGTGTGGTGAAACCGGCATGGGCCGGATGTTGGAGCCGGCGGATATCTTCACGGCGGTGATGGCAGCGCTTGCGGCAAAAAGTGAAACCCAATTATCCACGGTCGTTTCCAAGCCTTTATCCTTGAAAAAGGCCGTGGTGACTGCCGGCCCGACTTTTGAAGCAATTGATCCAGTGCGCGGCATTACCAACAGCAGCTCCGGCAAGATGGGCTACGCCATTGCCGAGGCGTTGCGCAATGCAGGTGCCGAGGTGACGTTGGTGTCCGGCCCGACGGCTTTGCAGCAGCCAGCAGGCATAAAGATCATCCAAGTAAAGTCTGCATCGCAGATGTTAGATGCCGTTAATGGTGTTTTAGCCGGTGTTGACGTCTTTTTTGCTGTGGCGGCAGTGTCAGATTACACGCCTGTCAACCCAAAATCACAAAAAATGAAAAAAACGGCGGTAAATATGCCACTGACCCTGACGCCAACGGTGGATATTTTGGCCAGCGTGGCTGCCCGACCGAATGCGCCATTCTGCGTTGGCTTCGCAGCCGAGAGCGAGAACATCGTCGAATATGCGTCTAAAAAACGTCAAAACAAGCGAATTCCGATGATCGTCGCCAACGATGCCAGTTTGGCGATAGGCTCAGACGACAATGCCGTCACAATCATCGATGCAGATGGCGAATACCCGTTGGCGCTCGCTGGCAAGGCGGAAATCGCCCAAAAAATCGTTGCCCACGCCACAAAACTCTATTTGGCAGTCCGCCCGCCTTCGGCCAACAACATCACACCCCTCAAACCGACCAAACATGCCAAACAATAAGCGCAATAAGCTCGACGTCCGTATTCTTGACCCGCGCCTGGCAGATCAGTTGCCACAATATGCAACCACCGGCTCGGCAGGCCTCGATATCCGCGCCTGCATTGAAGCGCCAATGACGCTCAAGCCGGGCGAAACCAATCTGGTTGCCTCCGGCATGGCTATTCATATCGCCGATAGTGGATACGCCGCCCTGATCTTGCCGCGCTCGGGCTTGGGCCACAAACACGGCATTGTGCTCGGCAATCTGGTCGGGCTCATCGATTCCGACTACCAGGGGCAAATCTTTGTTTCGGTCTGGAATCGAGGAAACACTGAATTCACCATCCAACCGATGGAGCGGATCGCACAATTGATCATTGTCCCGGTCGCACAGGTTGAATTTAATGTTGTTGAAGCCTTTGATGCCTCCGAGCGCGGTGCGGGCGGCTTTGGCAGCACCGGTAAAAAGTAACGTCGGTGGAAATCTGCCGTCACACGTTTGATTAATCTGTTGTCACTCTTATAAATCCCCCAATGCCCATGCACTCAAAATTTGCCGCGACCATTGCTGGGTTCATCACCACCCTACTGCTGTTTGCACCGCCGTCCTTACACGCACAACCTGCCGACGGTAAGCCACAAACCGGCCTGCCGAAGATCACGCTCAGCGCGGGTGGGCAATCCATCACGGCGGACGTCGCTGCGACGGATGAATCACGGCAAAAAGGCCTGATGTTCCGCACCAAAATGGCAAAAAACGAGGGCATGTTGTTTGTATTCACACAGCTCGGATACCACGCGATGTGGATGCGCAACACCCCCATCAACCTCTCGGTCGCCTACGTGGACGACCAAGGCAAGATTCTCTCCATCCACGAGATGGAAGCCTTCAACGAAACCTCGCACCAAGCAGCCGGCCCGGCGCGTTACGCACTGGAAATGAATGCGGCGTGGTTTTCACAGCACAAAGTGAAGGTCGGTGACCGCATTAGCGGATTGGAAAAAGCACCAAAACCCAAGTAGCTTGTCCGATGAAACGTTTGGTGCTTTCAGCCAGGACCGGCGCTTTGCGAGTACTTGGTGATTTCATCGTTTGAGCCACGGAATCAAATGAAAAGCATTGTGACTCCGACCCTTGATGGTGACTGGTATTGAATGTTGAAGATTGCGAGAAAACGGCGGGGTTTCTTCGTCCTGCCGCTTGTTTGACCGTTGCCCCGCCGGCGGATACAGTGAAGCATCCCGATTCAAGCGCGCTTGAATTTCTAACACTCGGAACCGAATTGAACGCAAAACGCCCCGCACACCTCCCAGCCGGCAAGGGATTCACCTTCATCGAGCTGATTCTGGTCATTGCCATCCTGGCCGTTCTGGCCGCACTGCTGTTACCCGTATACATCAACATTACCAAAGAGGCAGAGGCGGCGTCCGCCGAGTCCGTCATCGGCGCGCTACATTCGGCGCTGAAAATCAACGCGATGAAGAAGCTGGTCACCGGCCAGGCGATCGCCCCGCAAAACCCATTTGACGACCTAGTCCGCCCACCCGACAACTACGCGGGCGCGTTCGGCGACGTGGACCTCACCAACTGCCAGCCGGGCAAGTGGGCCTACCAGACAGGGAACGCCTCGAACGGGAACTGGGCAGCCGTGCTCTACCGATCCAAGGCAACGCTCACGACGGCGTTCGGCTGGGGCGGCGCGCAGTGGCTCGTCTACGAGGTCAAGGCGGACACAAACACCGCGGGCCAAACCGTGGGGCTGTCGCTGACAGAATACCCGCCACTTCATAAATGGTAGCGGGTGTCGTTGAAATTTGCGGCTGAAAGCCGGAATTGACCGTCTAACCTATCCATCTACAATATCGACGTCACTGGGAAAATTGAGTGGATTTGAACATCGAGGGATGGCGACTTTTATTGACGACTTGGGCAAATACAAAATCAGTACGGCAGGTGTAGGTCGCAGTTCGGCCAGAACCAGCTTGACGCGGAAGCGTTTTGATTTCATAGTTTGATCCATCGAATCAAATAAAAAAACAATTTGACTCCGACCCTGGGGTTGGCCGCAAATTAAGTTAGGCCTCAGAATCATGAAAACCCACAAACGTTCCATCCCGGTATTGCCAGTACTTGTCTCCATCGCATTAATTGGCATTCTTGGGATACGCGATGCACTGGCGCAGCCCGCTTCGGCAGCGCCGAAGCAACCCGACCCCGCTGCAGTCGAGTTTCTGATTGCGGCCGCCGCCGCGGACTTCAGAGCGTCACCTTCGGCTGTCCCGGTCGCGATCCGTAAGGCCAGAGTCGGCTACTTCCCAGAGGGCGGAACAGGACGCTATTTTCTTTGCGGCAGCTTCAAATCGCGTGAAGTAAACGGCGCTGAGTGGATCCAGTTTGCGACCATCAAGACCTCGGGTTACGAGCATTGGATTGGCGGTATGGCTGAAGCGCAGTGTGCAAACAAGAGAATCAAGTGGTACGGCGCGGACCATGCAAATGAACTCCTACAGCGGATTCGAAGCAAGTAGCCGCATTCACGCGCTGAGGCCCAACCAACCCCTCGCTCAATCGGAGCGCCAACCGCAGGCCACCAGGGCCCGCTGAGCTCGAACGTCAAGCCGCCGCTATCGGGAATCGAGTGACGAGCGAACACCCGGGGGCAAAGTCAAATTGTTTTCAGCCGATAGCCATTTGATCTGAGTCCGCCGAGACTTTTACACGACCAAACGAATGACCGCTATCGGGAAAATCGTAGGACCGCTATGGGTCAGTAACGGCGGCTCAACCTCGACACCAACCCCACTCCCGCCAGCCACTCAGCATCGGAAAATAGAGGCCAAGCCGTATTGGTTTTTCAACCATCATCATCGCCTGTACGAGCGCAGCATAGGTTTCCAATTGTGCGCGGTAGCGCCGTTGTTCGTTATCGAGAAACGCCTCAGCATCAGCGCCATCGTGGCTACCCGTCTTAAAGTCGATGATCCAACGGACACTATCGGCATCAACAAACGTACGGTCTAGCGCAACAGTCTTAAGTGCGCCGTCGACCAGACCAGTCAGTCGCCATTCCGAACGCGCATCGTGGTGTGCAGCAAGCGTCCAGCGCCCGCGTTGGTCGGCGAGTGTTTTGTTCAGCGCCGCTTCGATTCGATCAGTTGCCGCGTTCACCTCATTGCTGCCTACGCCCAAACGCGTGAGCTCCGTTTGAAACAACTGCCGCGATGCGTTTATACGTTTTCCACTCCACACCTCCAACCCATCAGACGCGATGCGTTGCAAGAACGTGTGCACAACTGTACCGACATGGCGGGCAGCATCTGTCGCCCACTCAAAATCAATCTGCGGGCTGGATATGTCCGTTGCTTTATCATCGTCGGGCGCATTCACGTCGTTCGGTGATACTGCCGTTGCCATCACAGGCAACGGATGGTCGATCGTCAAGCGGATCGGGCCGGTAACCTCAACATGTTTTGCCTGTGGCGCCTTCTCCGCCGCCGCGTCGCTGCTGCCGTCCAGCACATCGGCCGACGTCAGCGTGGCGACTGGTGGTACATGTTGTTCACCTAGCGCGGGCCACAGTGCCGCGAGCAGGCTTGCCGCCTTCGGCGCAACGATTTCCGGCTCGCTAACTTTGTCTTTGACGGCTAATGTGGCCAGCAAATGCAAACGCCGTTCGGCGCGGGTAGCCGCGACATACAGCAATCGCACATCTTCATGCTGCTGTTTGGCACGATCTAGTTTGGTGATGTATTGATAAATGGCATCAGCGTCATCATCCGCCCCCGTCTGACGAATCGGTGCGAGCAAAAGTTCGTGCCCACCGCTATCAACATCCGCTTGCTCGGTCCATATCAACAATTTTTTATCGTCGTGTCGTGGCGGGCGATCCAACCCGGGAACAATTACGGTATCAAACTCAAGCCCCTTGGCTTTGTGGATGGTCATGATCTGTATCGGCGGGACAACATCGGCGCTGCTGGCCTTGTTGGCGTCGTCGGCCAACCTTCCGCCGCCCGAATACAACCGATCCATCTGCGCTTCCAGTGCGCCGAGGCTGACAATCTGCGCGCCACCGCTTTGTTCCTGTGCCTCGGCTTCAAGCAAATCCAGAAAGGTCATCGCGTCATCAAGATCGGTCGTTACGTCCAAACACGCTGGGCCCGATACCGCCAACCAGCACTGCTCGACGGCATCCCGTAGCGGCATGCGACGACGTGTTTGTAACGCCGTGTGCAATACGTTGCGCAATTTTTCAACGCGCAGACGGCCATCTGCAGAAAGTATTTCTAGCCGCGATGCATCGTTGATCATTTCCCACACGGTACGCGGGTCCGGTATCAATACACCATCAACCGGCACCACACTCGCCGTGAGCGCGGCGAGGTCGTTTAACGTCAACCCACACCACGGCGCACGCAGTATGGCCAGCCAGGCGATGCGGTCTGCCAAATGCAATAGCGCACGGCTAAGTGCAAACAAATCCTGCACCACCGGCCGGTCTTTCAGCGGGTCAATATCAACAGCGTGAAATACTATGCCTGCCGCTTTCAACGCCGGCACGATTTCGCGCAAGTGACCGCGATTACGAATGAGCAGCGCAATACTTGCATCAGACTTGTCGAGACGCGTTTGTCGAATGATGGCCACCACCTTCGCCGCTTCAATCTCCGCGGGCGTCGTTGCCGCTTCCGGATTCGCGTCGGTAACGTCACCCCGATGATTTATTGTCCAGTGCATGCTCACTGCATCTTCTGCCGGTTCGCCTTCGCGCCCAAACGCAACACACTGAGCGTACGGCACCACGCCGGTGGTTGCATCCTCCGCGCTTGGCATCAGCTGGCTAAACGTGTTGTTCACCCACGCCACCACACCGGGTTCAGAGCGGAAGTTTACCGACAGAGTCAGCGGCGTCAGCGACACACCTCCCAGACCCGAATGACGGGCGCGCAGGAACAACCCCACCTCCGCCTCGCGGAAGCGGTAGATCGACTGCATCGGGTCACCGACCACAAAAAGGGTGCGCCCATCGTCCGGGGTCCAGCCACGCGTGAGTCTTTCCAGCAATTCAAATTGCGCAAACGAGGTATCTTGAAACTCATCGACCAACAGGTGGCGGATACGATAGTCGAGCGCCAGTGCGAGGTCGGTTGGTTCGTCGTCCGACCCCAATGCCCGCGAGGCTGCCTGCGCAATTTCGGTGAAGTCACACTCGCCTTCCGCGCCAAATATATCCCACAACTGCGCGGTGGCGTAAGGCAGCAGCCGAACAATCGCACCCAATACTGCCCACTCGGCATCGGTGTATTCGCCTGGCGGCAGTGCGCGCAACGCGTCCAACTTGTTGGCGAGATTGCTGGCAAAAGACGCGCCTCGCAAATCATCGGCCGCCATCGATTCCAGCAGCGCACCGATACGCGCCTTCATCGCATCGAGCAGCGCCTTTTCTTCCTTGATTTTGCTGGTTGGAAAACCGATGCGCTTATCGACGCCGCGCGGCTTGCGCCACGTACCGTCTTTGGTAAGCAACAGATCGGCAATCGCCAGCCATGCGGGCAGGCTCGCGACATCTTGGCTAGGGAAACTCGACAAATGTGCGGATTGAGAAAGTGCATTATCGACGGACTCTTTGAGCAAGTTTTGCCCGGAAAAGCGCATTAACGCTAGGGTTTCGGTTTTTTCAATTGCCGGATACAACGCTGCGACTTCCGCCACCGCGTGTTTGCGCACCCGTACCAGCGCCGCCTCCAGTGCTTCGCGTTGATGCATCGTCGGCAGGTTACGTAACCAATGGTCACGTCCACGCAACATATCGGCGATCAGACTTTCCACCACGCCGAGATTGTTGTCGAGGTGCGTCAGCAGCGTGGCGATATTGTCGGCAACCGGCTCGTCATCATTGATTTGCGCCAACAACTGGCGTGCAGCACGGCGATACAACACACTCGCGTCATCGACGCTTTCCGGCTGCGCACCAAAGCGCGACATCATCGGCATTTGTCGGGTCAACGACGTGTTCAGTGAATCGATGGTCTGGATGCGCAGGCGCGCCGAATTTGCCAACAACTGCCAGCCGCGCGCAGTGTCTCGTGCGAGCACTTGTGCAGCCAGTGTGCGGGTTTGTGAATCGCCGGCGCCCTCGTCACTTTCATTGACGGCCGCAAACGCACTCAGCACCCGTGCACGCATCTCCGCCGCCGCTTTGCGGGTGAACGTAATGGCGATCACTTCTTCCGGCTCATCCACGGTCGCCAGCAAGGCGAGATAACGCTGAATCAGCAGCCGCGTTTTGCCGGAGCCGGCCGGCGCACGGACGATGAAGGATTGGCCGACATCAAGTGCGCGGAGGCGCTCGTCCTGATCGATGACGACGTTAGTCACGCTATTCATCGCTCGCACCGGTATTCGTAATTGCGCCGTCAATGTTTGTGTCGTCGGCGTCACCGGCGACACCGGTGAACTCCGCCACCCGGCAAACACTTTGCAGATCACACTGTGCGCAGGTGAGTCCGCCATTTTTTGGGTCGACCGCGGCGATGCCATTCACAAACTGCCTCGCCAGATTGTCCAGCGCAACCTCCCATTCCTGCACCAACACGTCCCACGACACATAACCCCGATCCTGCATGCCGCGCTTTTGTTCGATCGGCGTCACGTTGGGCAATATATCGTCGGTGGCAGAGACACCTTCAAAGCCGAACGTCTTGCCGCGTTTAAGCC
This sequence comes from Burkholderiales bacterium, assembly GCA_031413695.1. Lineage (GTDB taxonomy): Bacteria > Pseudomonadota > Gammaproteobacteria > Burkholderiales > Usitatibacteraceae > UKL13-2. Next base: position 4,402 of record JANOEV010000360.1, on the reverse strand, counting down.
GGGCGAATGCCAGTACGGAAATTTCCTGTTCAGCAGTTTGAAAGTAGAGCGGCAGTTGTGGTTCATCTGGACGTTCACCAATCCAGCTCTTGACCTGCGCCACACCGGTCTTGTAATCAATCAATGCGTAGGTGCCGTCGTGCAACCGATCCAATCGATCGAGCTGCAGCCGCATCAACAGCCCGGAAACCTCCACCTTGCGCGCCTCTTCACACGCCGCCACGTCAAACGGCAGGCGTTCACGTTCAACCACCAACCAGGCCGTTACGAGTTCGCAGAGCCTCGTGTGCTCAATGGCCGAAAACCGGCCAACCAACATCTCGGCACCATCGGCGCGCACTTCCGCAATCGCCTGATACACGGCGTCACTGATGAGTGTGTTGGTGGCATCTGCATCCATCGCGAGCAACGTCGCCTGGGACTTTAATTTCGACCAAACGAGACTTAACACCCGATGCAGCAACGTGCCGCGTGTGGCGGCATCGAGACCCACCGCAGGCTCTGCCAATGGTTTGGCAGACAACCGATGCCGCGCAAACGCACGAAATGGGCACGCCGCTTGGTCGCGAACAATGCTCGAGCCACCGGAGACGGTGGTTGGCGTCGGCAAGGGTAAAAACGTCGTATCCGGAATTGGAGAACGGGGATGCGCGGCGTTGGTGGTCTGTAGCGCCTCGGCGTAGTTCGCCGTTGTCGGGCCCGCAGCTTGCAATACAAAGTGACCGATCAGGGAACTTGCCGGCCGCGCCTCTTGGTTGCCACCACTACTACTGCTGTCCGGATACGTTGAGTGACTGACAATCAGCTCGCCCGTGCTATTCAGCCATCCATCAGTGATACGTTTGTCGAGCGCAAGGGAGGCGGCGGCAGATGCCTCGGTCACACCTGCACGCCGCTGCAGCGCGGTGGGGATAAAGGGATTGGGACGCGCCGCGAGTGGCCACGCATCATCGCTCAGGCCCGTGACCCACATTGCATCAAACGGATCAAACGATTGACCGGCAGACTCCAGAATGCCCAGCACCTGTATCGGCGCTTGATTGCCGTCGGCCGATTCCGGCTGAAAGACGGTGTCGCCAACAATGCGCCGCAACTGGGCAAGTGCTTCATCGGCACGCATGCGCGGCTGTACGTTTTCCAGCGCCGCCAACATGTCGAGGGCATCACGAAATTTTGCCAGCACTTGAAAGTCGATCGACCCCAAGCTGCGTTCGCCGGGGAAACCCCATGCACTCAACACCCTGGTGAAATGGCGGCTCCAATCGTGTGGTGAACACTTGGCTGGTCCCGCGACTTTTTTGCCGGCGGCGGAGGCAGGGTCAACAGGCAGCGCCACAACGCGATCAATCAGTTCCATCCACGCCGGGCATGCCCGCGTGACGTTTTCCAATCGTCTACTTGTGCTCAGCTTCATGGTCTTTTGTAACGCGAACAGGCTGACTTCTGCGGCGAGCGTGTCGCGTAACTGCGCATCAAGTTTGGCGCGCGCTGCCATTTCACGCTCGGCACCACCAATGAACGGTGAACGCAACAGCGTGCTGAATCGCGCAAAGGGCAGCGCCCGGCCCTGCGAAAATTCGATCAACTCAATCGCGTCGTTAACCAAACCGTATGCGTTCAACGGCAAACCGAGCGAGAGGTTAAACAGCATCGATGCCGGCTGCGCATCAGCACCGGATTTCATTTGCGCACGTGCCACGGGATCGAGTGCGTCGCTCAATACACGCAACATCCGGCTGCGTTTGTTTTGCAGATCCGGCACCACGATGGCGATGCGTGCGCTGCTCGGTGAATCAACGTCGGCCTCAAGTTGGGCGCGCGCCCAAGCGGCGCAGGCGCGCAGCTCGTCATCTTCAGTTGTGAATACGACACGTTTGGTGGCGCTCGCGGTCACGGCAGCATTGGTGTCATCGAATAGCGAACCTACTGCAATACCGCTATCTGAACACACCTTAAAGAAGGTCTCGACCTGCGGTGTGACAATGTCAAAGCCCGCAGTCAATAACTGTTTCGGCAGTAAACCGTTTGGAGGCGACGCCTTGACGATATTGGCGAGCACATCTGGCAACACGGCGTGATCAATAACGCTCATATCGCGGCACAGCTGCTGATAACTCAGCGCCCACGCAAAAAATACCCGCCCGTCCTCATGCAGTGGATAACCACGCATGGCATCCAATATCTGCCACTGATTTGCCACCGACCAGGCGCCGGCGGCCTGCTTCGCGGTCTGCGGCACCGATAACAGTTCGGTGCTGGCGTCGGATTTTCGAATGACCTGTTCCCACAACAGGTGACTTTGTGACGGGTCAATTAGTCTGGACGCGGCGGAGGCCGTTTCCGCAGACAGACAGACTGCCTGGTAGGTGCGGACCAAAAACGTCGCCAGCGGCAGAATATCGGGTGCCGCCCAAGCCCGGTGGCCGGATTGCTGTTGCGCAGCGTCATAGGCGCGTTTGAGCGCCACCGCAAGGCGCCGATTCGGCGTTACAACCGTCACACCCTCTGTGGCGAGGCTCTCCAATACCGCAGGCGGGAGGTGGGACGTGTTACTTCTCAATCAAATGGGCTTTGTCTTTGACCTTCGCCCATTCATCGGCATCCGGCGGGCCGGGTTTGCGTTGCACAATCGGCTTCCAGACTTTGGCAAGCTCGGCGTTGATGGCGATAAATGGTTTTTGTGCGGTCGGCACGTCATCCTCGGCAAATATTGCCTCGACAGGACATTCGGCCACACATAATGTGCAATCGATACACTCGTCCGGGTCGATCACCAGCATATTCGGCCCCTCGCGGAAACAGTCAACGGGGCACACATCAACACAGTCGGTGTATTTACACTTGATGCAGGATTCAGTGATGATGTAGGCCATGTTGCGTTTTTGTAGGAAATTTGGGTGACGGACTGTTAGCATTTTAACAGACGTCCCCATTTCAACCTCTGTCGATACGGCGAATAAAATGCCATTTGTCGAAAAATGGCATAATCGCCCCTTTGCGGTTGCGTCGAAATGCGCCACCCGATCAAATTAATATGAGGTAAAAATGAGCAACGCGATCGTATATGTCAGTGATAACACCTTCGACGCCGAGGTTTTGCAAAGCGCAACCCCGGTGCTGGTCGACTATTGGGCCGAATGGTGCGGGCCTTGCAAGATGATCGCCCCCATCCTCGAGGATGTCGCCCGTGACTACGCCGGGAAACTGAAGGTCGCCAAGCTCAATATCGATGAAAATCAGGCAACCCCGCCAAAATACGGCATTCGTGGCATCCCGACACTGATGCTGTTCAAAAACGGCAATGTCGAAGCAACCAAGGTTGGCGCGCTGTCCAAGACCCAGCTGGCGGCATTTATTGACGCAAATATCTAGAAATACGCTGTTTCTGTCTCTGGAGGGGCCAAGCGAAATTGCTTGCCCCTCGCCATTTTTTGGTTATACTGCTCTTAATCTACGTTGATATGTCATCCGTAGCGCCTTTGTAGTTCGCGGTTCCTCTGCCGTAACCCCCAACCTTAGTTGATTCTTGATTGCGCCTCGCTGATCCAGCGGCCAGTCATGGCAGAAAGCCGCGCGGCATCCCGTGTTTCCATTGGTGGTTTGGCCGATATCGTGTCGGGCCGCCGCCACAAATTCAGTCTTCAGATTCACCATTGAGGCACCCGCCTCCCAATCACCCTAAGCACCCAGAAACCGCATATGCAACTATCCGAAATGAAGCTCAAACACGTCTCCGAACTCGTGGAGATGGCCGGTGTCGCCGAACTCGAAGGCGCAAATCGCCTGCGCAAACAGGAACTGATTTTTGCGCTACTGAAACATCAGGCGAAAAAAGGTGAGGCCATTTTTGGTGATGGCACGCTTGAGGTTTTGCAAGACGGCTTCGGCTTCCTGCGCTCGCCCGATATTTCATACCTAGCCGGGCCTGACGACATTTATGTCAGCCCGTCGCAGATCCGCCGATTTAACCTGCATACCGGCGACACCATTGAAGGTGAAATTCGCACACCAAAAGAAGGTGAACGCTACTTCGCACTGGTCAAGGTCGACAAGGTGAATGGCGAGCCGCCCGAAGCTGGCAAGAACAAAATTCTGTTCGAAAACCTCACTGCCTTGTTTCCGAACAAGCCGTTCATTCTTGAGCGCGACATCAAGTCCGATGAGAACATCACCGGCCGCGTAATCGATATCATCGCGCCGATCGGCAAGGGCCAGCGCGGTCTGCTTGTCTCCTCGCCAAAATCCGGCAAGACCGTGATGTTGCAGCACATTGCGCAGGCCATCACCAGCAATCATCCGGAAGTGATATTGATCGTCTTGCTGATTGACGAGCGCCCGGAAGAAGTGACCGAAATGCAGCGCACCGTCAAGGGTGAGGTGGTGTCATCGACCTTTGATGAAC
>JANOEV010000359.1:0-1931 GCA_031413695.1 Burkholderiales bacterium | reverse complement strand
CCATGGCAACCAGCACGATCAACGAAATCATCAACACCACGCCGCGTTGGTGATGTGGCGGCGCGATCTGCCGCAAAGGCATACCAACCGTTGGTTGGGGTGATTGGAAAATCGTCATTGCTGCAGCCCCCAAATCATGTTTCGCAACGGAACCACCTTTTCATAAACACGATACCGGTAATGCCGCCAATTGGTTGGACTGCCGACAACATCGGATGCATCCGCGCCAAAAACATTGTTCATTTGAAATTGCTGGCTGCCGGCGAAATAACGCGGCGCGGCCGTGGTCACCGCTTCCTTCTCAAATTGCTGGCTGCGGGCGAGGATCGCCACGCGGACCGCCTGCACCGTTGCCCAATTTGCCGGCGGCGCATCGGACCAAATCGTCGGATTTGTTGGCACGGGATCAAGCGAGCCGTATTGCCCCTGCAAATCAACAATGCCTTCGGCGATGTCGGCAGCGGCGGTCGCGGCGAGCGAGTCAGTCACCGTCAGCACGCCGCCGGTTCGGATTTGCCAGATTGTCCGGCGCGGTGCCGGGCCAAGATTGTAAAGATTGCCGCCCAAAAATACCGCACCGGTCCCGGCGGCGGGGTTAAAGCGTGACGGCGCGGGCGTGACGCTGCCAAATTTTACATAGGTGGTATTTTCATGTGCAAAAACCCGCGGGTCGACGGCTGAATTGGCGGTGTTTTCCACCAGCGCGCATTGCCCGGTACCCGGTACCGCCGGTCCGTCGGTCACAATCACCAGATCACCCGGGAAAAAACCGGTACGGTATTTGGTCCGTTTTGTGATCGGCGTCGAAGAGGTAAACGACATGGTACCGGTCATATAACTTGAACTGCCAAACAACAACTGCAATTGGTCGGGCGCACTTGCCGCACCCTGCACAATCTGCATCGGCAACAATGGGAAATTGGCGGCAACGCCTGTCGCATTCAACGCAACCACGTCACAGTTCAACTCGGCGGGCGTCACGCGGCCAAAACCATAACCCGCCGCTTTCATTTCCCGCTCAAGCGCGAACATGGCAATGGTGCCGGCAACTTGTGCATCGCTACCGGCGGTGGTGGTGCGCTTGCGCGAATCCCAGACCGAAAGCACCTGGAAGATCACCACGATGCCCAACAGGCCGATGGTGACGCCGACCAGCAGCTCGATCAAGCTGAAGCCGCTGTTGGGTTGATGCCGAAATGTCGAATTGGACGTCATGGCGGGCTCAATTAACGTAAGTCACAACGGTGTGGCGACGTGGCACCGCGTCATTTGGCCCCTGCCAACAAACTGTCACCGTGACGCGGTTGTCCGACGCCGTGTCGACCAACACCTGTTGACGACCGATGGCGCCCGGCAGGCCTTTGCTGGTCGCGCTGATGGTGCTGACCCGCGCCGCCCAATCGGTCACCATGGTATCGACCGAGGTGGTGCCGGAAAACAGACACGGGTCGGCCGACCCGGTAGTCGGCAGGTGCTGGAAAGTTGCCAGCGATACCGGGTCAACCGCAAAACCGGGATCCGGTGCCAGCGCCGGCACACGGTTCACGTTGGCCCAGATCAGCCCGATAATTTCACCCGTATAGTTGGACGCTTCGGTCCGGTATTCGGCGTCGTTTTGTGCGCCGATCGCGGTCGCGCCAAGCGCGACAATGCCCAAAATGCCAAAGGCAAAAATCAGGATGGCAATCAGCGCCTCAAGCAGGAACACGCCGTGCTGGCGCGTCATCTGCGCGTTGTGTCGGGTCGCTTTTTTCTGCATTGCCGTGCGGCCGGCATTAATAGAGGTAAACATGATTGTCCATTAGGTCGTAATGCAGCGACGCGAATCGGTCAGCGCGGTTATCGGCACCGCCGGATCACAAATCTGCGAACGGCCACCGGGCGTGACAACAACATTGATGCAGCGGATATCAGGTCCGCACGCCTTGTCG
>JANOEV010000358.1:0-3121 GCA_031413695.1 Burkholderiales bacterium | reverse complement strand
ACTTGGAAATGCAGAGGTCTTAAATGGCAAAGCAACACATCAATCGTTCTGTCGTGGTTACCGGCTCGACATCAGGCATCGGTCTGGGCATTGCGCGGGCGTTTGCGCGCGAGGGGGCGAATATCACATTAAACGGTTTTGGCGATGCGGCTGAGATTGAAGCCATCCGCGCCGGCATTGAAGGCGAATTTGGCGTGACGGTGACGTATTCCGGCGCTGATATGTCCAAGTCACAAGATATTGCGGCCATGATTGAAGCCGCCGCCGAACAGTTTGGTTCGGTTGACATACTGGTCAATAACGCGGGCATTCAACACGTTTCGCCGGTTGACACCTTTCCACCGGAAAAGTGGGATGCGATCATCGCCATTAACTTGTCGTCGGTGTTTCACACCACACGCGCGGTGCTGCCATTGATGAAACAAAAGAAATGGGGGCGGGTGATCAACATCGCCTCGGCGCACGGCCTGGTCGCGTCACCGTTCAAGTCGGCCTATGTGGCGGCCAAACATGGTGTGGTGGGTTTTACCAAATCCTGCGCACTCGAAGTTGCCGAGCAGGGCATTACGGTCAATGCCATTTGCCCGGGGTACGTGTTTACGCCGCTGGTGGAAAAACAAATTGATGATCAGGCGCGGGTGCACGGCATCCCGCGTGAAGACGTCATTCGCGACATTATTCTGGCGCCGCAACCGAACAAACGTTTTGCCGAGATTGATGAAGTCGCTTCACTCGCCTTGTACCTTGCGTCGGACGCGGCGCAGGGTATTACCGGCACCTCGATGTCGATTGACGGCGGCTGGACCGCGCGCTAACGCCACTCAACCACCGCCCAATCACCACGCAATACGATCAAGACCCGCGACATATCGCACGACCCAATCGAATCCTGGAGAACCACATGAGTAAAGTTTATGCCGACGCAAAATCCGCACTTGCCGGCCTGTTGCACAACGATATGACCATTGCCGCCGGTGGTTTCGGCTTGTGTGGCATCCCCGAAAATTTGATCGGTGCGTTGGTCGAGAGCAAAACAACCGGCTTGACCATCGCCGGTAACAACGCCGGGGTGGATGACTTTGGTATGGGCTTGTTGCTGAAGACGCATCAGGTGAAAAAAGTCATCGCGTCGTACGTTGGGGAAAACAAGGAGTTCGAGCGCCAGGTGCTGGCGGGTGAACTCGAATTGCAGTTGACGCCACAAGGCACACTCGCCGAAAAATTCCGCGCCGGTGGTGCCGGCATCCCCGGTTTTTACACACGCACGGCGTTTGGCACCAAACTCGCCGAAGACAAACACACACACAATTTTGACGGCAAGGAATACGTGCTGGAAGAAGCGATTCGTGCCGACTTGGCGATTGTCAAAGCGTGGAAAGGTGACAAATCCGGCAACCTGGTTTATCGCAAGACCTCGCGCAACTTCAACCCGATGATCGCCACCTGCGGCAAGGTGACGGTGGCGGAAGTCGAAGAACTGGTTGAGATTGGTGAGCTCGACCCGGATCAGATTCACACACCGGGCATTTTTGTTGACCGCATCATTCAGGGCGCGAAGTATGAAAAACGCATTGAGTTCCGCACCGTGCAAGGTGCCGGTTCATCGAAAAAGGATTCACCGATTCGCGACGTGATGGCCAAGCGCGCCGCCAAAGAATTACGCGATGGCTACTACGTCAATCTCGGCATCGGCATTCCAACATTGGTGGCCAATCACATTCCAGCCGGCATGAGTGTCACCTTGCAAAGTGAAAACGGCTTGCTCGGTATCGGCCCCTTCCCGACCGACGACGCCGTTGATCCTGATTTGATCAACGCCGGTAAACAAACCATCACAACCCTTCCCGGTTCCAGCTTTTTTTCCAGCGCGGATTCGTTTGGCATGATTCGCGGCGGGCATATTGATTTGTCGATCCTCGGTGGCCTTGAGGTTGCCGAGAACGGCGATCTGGCCAACTGGATGGTGCCGGGCAAAATGGTTAAAGGCCCGGGTGGCGCCATGGATTTGGTCTCCGGCGTCAAGCGAGTGGTGGTGTTGATGGAGCACACGTCCAAAGACGGCGCGTCAAAAATCCTCAAGCAATGCTCGTTGCCGCTAACCGGTCGCGGTGTGGTGAATCTCATCATTACCGACCTGTGTGTGTTCGAGGTGCATCCGCTTGCAGGGCTGGTACTCATTGAGTTGCACCCGGGTGTGACGGTTGAAGAAGTCACCGCCAAAACGGCGGCGGCGTTTCGTGTGAATTTGTAAACACAAGGAGGGACGTGCCGTTTGCGGCAAAACGGCTCCAAACCGCCTGCCAATAAACGCGTTTTGACACATTGGATTCGGCAGGACCGTCTAACCCAGCACCAATCCACTGACACAGTGCCGACGGCGGCCAGCGCCGCGGAAGCGGCGAAAACGCAAGTCAATCCGCGGCTGCCAGCCTCGTCGTATTACTTTTTTCGCCGACGCGATACCAGCAAACCGACTAGTCCTCCAATTGCAATTGGCATTAGCAAAACCCAAATAGCCGAGCTTACGGATAAGAGGTCGAATGTCTTCGAAAAAATGCGCCAGAACGGAATTTCAAGGTAAAGCAATAGAAAAAGCTGCAATAGGTTTGCCAGCAACAATACAATTGCGTGAACGACCCACCATGTGTTTTCCCCGCGTTCGGAGGTTACATTTATTCCGTTCAGATCAGAGGGGTTTTTGCCTACACGAACAGGGGCGCTGAGCGAAAAAAATAGTATCGGTAGCATTGTAAGTGTTGCTGTGAAAAGCGCGACCCCAATGCGGTCATTGCTGACCTCGGGCCCAAGGAGCGCCCACGAATAGCCGCATGCGAAATATGCAGCCATTAAACACAATTGATAGTACATTTCCTCCTCCTAGTTACAGCCTTGGCGACATTGATAAACTCTACCAAACGCCATGCCATTGCAAAGGGTTGAAACGACGAGCGTGGCTCCACCTGTAATAGTGATTCCAGTAGCTGCTACAGCGCCTGCGCCCGGGCCAGTGATTGCTGCTGTTATTGTCGCGCCAGCAGTTGCCATCAGTCCAAGATATCCAGTCATAGATGTCGCGAAATCGCATAACATTTGGTCGCTGTTGTACATTGGATCGCATTCT
>JANOEV010000357.1:0-4293 GCA_031413695.1 Burkholderiales bacterium | reverse complement strand
TTGATTTTGTCGGGTGGTCTCGACCCGGTCACCCCGCCACTTTTTGGTGACGAAGTAAAAAAGAACTTTTCCAACAGTGTTCATTTTGTCGCGCCGAATGTCGGGCACGGCACCTCACATCTCGGGTGTGGCCCGAAGCTGGTCAAGCAGTTTGTTGAAAAGGCCAGCGTGGCCGGGCTCAACGGTGAATGTCTGAAACGACTGCCCAGACCGCTATTTTTCCAGGCGATGGTTGAGAAGGACAAGGCGGTAAACGCGGCGAACAGCAAAGCGGACAAAGGAGAACAAAAATGATTGAAGTCCGTGATCTCAAGAAAGTCTTTGGCACCACGGCGGCACCGGTTGTTGCGGTTGATGGCGTGAGCTTTACCGCACCCAATGGTGCCATCACCGGATTACTCGGGCCAAACGGCGCGGGCAAAACCACCACCATCCGCATGATTGGTTCGCTGGTGGAAATTGGCAGCGGCAGTGTTACCGTCGATGGCATCAACGTCGGCACCAACCCTGACGGTGTGCGCGAGTGCTGCGGCATCCTCACCGATGCGCGTGGCCTGTACACACGTCTCACCGCCCGTGAAAATATCCGTTATTACGCCGAACTGCGTGGCATCGACACCGCTAAAAGTGAAGCGACCATTGCCCGTTTTGTCGATTGGCTCGATATGAAGGACGTGATCGACCGCCGCACCGAGGGATTTTCACAAGGCGAGCGCATGAAGGTGGCGATTGTGCGTGCACTGGTGCATGAGCCATCCACCGTTATTCTGGACGAGCCCACCAACGGCTTGGACGTGATGACCACCCGCGCCTTGCGTGAACTCATCAAACGATTGAAGGCAGAAGGACGTACGGTAATGTTTTCATCACACATCATGCAGGAGGTGGCGGCATTGTGCGATGAAATCATCATCATCGCCAAAGGCCGGGTGACAGCGCAGGGTACCACCGAGCAGTTGCTTGCGCTAAGCGGCAAGACCAGCCTGGAAGACGCGTTTGTGAAACTGGCGGGCATCGAAGGCGATCATCATGATGCACCCACAATGAAGGCGGCTTGATCATGGCAATTTCAAAACTCAATACGATTCTGACGGTTGCCAAAAAGGAGCTGAAGGACCACCTGCGTGACCGGCGCACCACATTGATGTTGTTGCTGCTGTCGATTGCGATGGGGCCGATCATGCTGATGGGTCTTGGCTATTTCATTTCATCAATCGAACAAAAGGCCGAGAAAAAAGAGCTGTTTGTGCTGGGGCAGGCCAACAGCCCCGAGATCGTCAATTTTATGCAGCGCCAGGATGTCAGTCTGAAAGAGCCCAAGCCTGATTTTCGCGATTTGATCAAACAAGGAAAACACGACCCGGTGTTGGTCATCCCCGCCGACTTCAGCGCCAAGTTTCTCACCGGTGAGGCCAAGGTCGAACTGGTTTATGACGACACCAGGCAGGATGCCGGCAGCGCATCTATTCGTGTGATTCGCAACGTCATGCGCGGCTTTAACAGCGAAGTGGCGACCCAACGCTTGATGGCGCGCGGCGTCTCACCTGGCGTGTTGCGGCCGGTGGAGGTGCAGGACACCAATCTGGGCACGGCGGCACAGCGCGCTGCGGCGTTGTTGTTCATCATTCCGTGGATCACCCTGATCGGTTGTGTCACCGGTTGCACGGCGATGGCGGTTGATCTGGCGGCGGGCGAGCGTGAACGCGGTTCGCTCGAGCCGTTGCTGATGACCCCCATCACCCGCGACGGATTGGTATTGGGCAAGGCCGCCGCCGTGTCGATTTATGCGTTGGGCATTGCCGCGCTGACGTTACTGGGTTTTGCGTTGACCCTCAAATTCGGCAATTTGCCCAGCATTGCCTCGGTGATTTCGCTCTCCGCCACCCAATATTTGGGATTTTTTGTCATGGTGCTGACGTTTGCGCCGGCCATGGCGGTAATGCAAATGCTGCTGTCAACCTACGGCCGCAATTTCAAGGAAGGCCAGACCTACGCAAGTTACGCCATTCAGGCGGTCGCCATATTGCCGGCCGTGGCCATGTTTGCACAGGTCAAAGACGCCACCTGGCAACTGTTTGTGCCGGTCATGGCGCAGCTGATGGTGATCACCCGCATTTTGCGCGGTGAACCGGTCGAGGCGATCCACTATTTATTGCCGGCTGCGATCAACTTGACGATATTTGTCGTGGCCATCGTATTGATTTCACGCCTGTTGCGCCAGGAGAAGATCATATTTGGCCGGGCATAAGTGTCAGCGACCGGCAAAAACCTAAACATAAAACACCAGCAAATACCGTTTGTTTCAGGCAAAAGGCGTGAAAACGGTTGCCTGTCAACGAGTTTTGTTTTTCTATTGGCAAAAACGCTGTCTATCCCCTGATGGCGGGATGGGCAACGTGACGCTGTTCACAACAGAAAACACACTAACAGCGTAATATTGGACTGATTAAAAATCAGGGCTGCTAGGCGCAAAACCGTGTGACGATGACGCGAGTAACCCTGAACGAAATATTGGCGCGTTGTACTCCCTGTTCGTGTGTCCGCCTGCCGCACGGATTTGCCGCCGTTTTTTAAGCCATGCAGGTGTTGGATTTTTTGAAGGCCAGCCCAATGGAAACGCTCATCAAATCAACATTTGCCAATCTGCCACCTGCGGCCACACCGATGAGGGGTGGCCTCCGCGCAAACCTCGTGCGACTGCTGTTTGTGTTGTTCGCAATGACCATGTCGTTTTCGGCGCAGGCGCAGGTACTTTGCAACTTTACCGGCCCGACATTCAACGGCACGTCAGGCGGCGAATGGAATGTCGCGGGCAACTGGTCATGCGCGACCGGGCCTGTGCGGGTTCCCGGCCTCGGCGATAAGGCGTACATCTTTAATAAGTCAGTGGTTGTGCCGGCGGGCTATTTTGAAGTCTCGGGGCTGGACTTGGCGGCGGCCACGTTGAATGGCGCCGGCGCTGGCAGCACGACACTAGGGGTTGGTTCTAACCCATCAGATTGGAATGGTTTCCCGATAACGTTCAATAGCATTGCCATTCAGCTTGCCAGTCCAGTCAATCTGACGGGAAATATCGCCTCAAGCGGCGGCGCGAGTATCACTAACTTTTATGGTGGATCTTTTGTCGCCAACGGCGGATGTGGCGAGGGGTGTGGTGAGGAAGGATGCTGTGGGTCCTCAGGAATTGATATTTTGTTCGACAATAAAGGCTATGTCTCCTTCGGTGGTGTGACGCTTACAGACGCGACGAAGTTTTCGCAAACAGGCCCTGACGCCATCCTTAATTTTGGCACTTACTTTGCTGGCGCCGGCACACTTACGCTTGCCGCAGGGACTGTCAGACCTGACGGCGTTGAAGGGCCATATCTGGATTTTGCAAACGTGGTCAATACCGGTGCGACGTTTTTCGCAGGCCCGGGCGACGGACAATATGCCGGAACAAGTTTCAGCGGAAATTATCAACAAAGCGGATCCGGCAAACTCGTGCTGAACTATTGCACCATGCCTTATGTTAACTATGATTCTATTTTTGCCAGTAACGCCACGCTGGGCGGAATTGTTATGATTTTCTCCGATTGCGACACCCCGGCAGTGGGCGAAGAATTCACGCCAATCCAGACCAGCGGCGACATTAGCGGCACATTTGCCAGCGTCTTCCGTTTTCCGGGCGGCGGCATTACCGCCGATTACAGCAGCGGGGATTCGGTCAAATTTACCTTCGGCGCGCCGCCGGCACCCGAGCCGATCATGACCGTCGCGGTTTCGCCATCGAGTGTTGCGCCTGGCACAAATGCCACGGTGACGCTGACATTGTCGTCATTGCTCGGGGTTTACCAATATATTTACGGTGGGGTTACGATGCCGCCTGGATTATTGGTGCAGGCATCACCGGCACCATCGACGACCTGCCCGTACGACTTTAGCGAGGTGGCAAGAAGTCCGCTGCCAATCGATTTGAAATCTGGCATCCGTCGAAAGCCGGCTGCGTTGATGTCGATCAGTATCGACGATGGCGGCAGCGGAATTTCTTTTTATAACGGGCTCATCCCATCCGCTGGTAGTTGCACCGTTACGTTTAGCGTACAGGCCGCAAATTTGGGCACCTATGCCATTACCGTTGTGCCGGGTGACCTCAGCTCAGAGTATGACAATGTCAACACCTCACTAGCGGTACTTTCGGTGGTTCCGCCCGGGCCGAGTATTGAGGTCAATCTTGGGTCGGTCGACTTTGGCCGCCAGGGTGTCAACATCACAAGCACTGTCCAACCGGTCATTATCACCAACGTCGGCGCA
>JANOEV010000356.1:0-13118 GCA_031413695.1 Burkholderiales bacterium | reverse complement strand
GCCAGCACGTAGCCGGCCAGGGCACGAACGTCGTTCAGGGTGCCGCTTTTCATGTGCGCATTGCCGGCCGCCACATCGGTGCGCAGACGACGGCGGAACGTGCCGTCAACGCCGACCAACGACATCGAGGAAATGAACTCGGGCATGGTCGGTGAACGCCATGCGGCATCCAACAACTGCGAGAGCGACGCGGCCGAAATACGTTCGATGCGCGACAACCCAGAGCCGTTTTCGATGACCAACTCGGGCGCGGCGATGACTTTGCGTTTGAGCCAACCGCGGACAATTTCCAGCGATCCTGCCGCGGTGGCGGGTTGTTTGTCGATCTCGCCGGACAAGGTCAGATATACCTGCCGCGCCATGACATTGTTGGAGAACTTATTGATGTCGCGCACCATGTCGCCCAGTGGTGGCGACTCGGTGGTGGCAATCAGCCGTGCGTCGGCCGGCGCAGGGGCAAGCCGCACCGCACCCTTCCAGATGCCGCCGACGTCGCTCCACATATTGGCAAACACCCCGCCAACAAAACGCGCGTGGTCGAGCAGTGAAATATTCCAGGTGCTTTCACCGCAGCGGCGCGGGTAATTGCCGGTAAAGATCATTTTGATTTGGGTCGGCGTCACCGTTTGCACATCAAGTTTGATGCGCTCCCGCCAGTCGCCACAGGGCGCATCAACCAGCCTGGTGCGATTAACGATCTCGATTTGCGCCGGCTTCACATCGGGCGAAATGCTCACGCTGCGATCATCGATGGCGGGCGCAAATTGAAAGCGCACGGTCTTGAAATTCATCAGCAATGCATCCGGCCCGACGTTGTAGGCACGCGTTGTTTCACCGTCAAACTTTGAAGGGTCGTGGTCGGACTCGGCAAAAAACGAACGGTCGAGCACCAGGTCGCCGGTGATGGTGCGCAAGCCGCGTTCGCGCAATTGCTTGAGCAGCATCCAGAATCGTTCCACCGTCAGCTTCGGGTCACCCGAGCCCTTCAGCACCAGATCGCCCGTCAGCGTCGAGCCGCGCAAATCACCGGCGACATACACCTCGGTCTTCCATGAATAGGCCGGCCCGAGCAATTCCAACCCCGCAAAAGTGGTGACGAGTTTCATGACCGATGCGGGATTCATCGGCCGATCGGCGTTGGTGGAAATCAGCGGGTCGCGCGCCCCAACCTCCTTGACCACGATGGCGATTGCGTCGACGGGCACCTGCGCCTTGGCAAAAATCTCGGCGATGGCCGGCGGCAATTCTGCCGGCGATGCAGGTTTTAATTGTGCATTGGCGTCTCCCGTTATCAATAACATCAGCAGCGCGATACAAACAACCTTCAAGCAGTCACCTCGTCAATCGCCGAGACGGTTGCGGTCACCATCCACGCAACCGTCTCGGCATCAATCACATACGGCGGCATGAAATAGATGGTGTTGCCGATCGGTCTTAACAACAGGTTCCGCTTTAGTGCGGCCGCAAATAATTGTCGGGCAAATTCCGGCTTGTCGCATCGCACCTCAAACGCCCAGATCATGCCGGTATGGCGGAAATTTTCCACGCGCGCGTGCGCAACGATCGGCGCCATCAAGCGTGTGAAGATGGCGGCGTTGGTACGATTGGTTTCAATGACGTTGTCAGACGCAAAAATATCGAGCGTTGCCAGCGCCGCGCGACACGCCAGCGCCGAACCGGTATAAGAATGTGAATGCAAAAAACCTCTTGCCACATCGTCGTCGTAAAACGCATTGTAAATAACGTCACTGCTCAGCACACACGACAGTGGCAAATAGCCGCCGGTTATGCCCTTCGACAGGCACATAAAATCGGGCAGTGGTGCGTCAACCTGCTCCCATGCAAACATGCTGCCGGTGCGGCCGAAGCCGGTCATGATTTCATCGGCGATCAAATGTACGTTGTAGCGCGAACACAGTTCACGCGCACGCTGCAGGTACTGCGGATGGTGCATACGCATTCCCGCCGCACCCTGCACCAGCGGCTCGACAATCAACGCCGCAATTTCACCGTGACGCGCGATCAATAGCGCCTCGAGCGCGGCGGCGGCGTCGACCGCACACGACGGGCAACACGGGAAATCGTCCTCACAAACTGTGGCTTTTGCCGGGTGCGGAATCGGCACCGACAAATTATTGTTGAGCAGCGGCGCGTAGGCATCCTTGAAAATGGCGACGTCAGTGACCGATAACGCGCCGAGTGTTTCGCCGTGGTAACTGCCGGCGAGTGAGACGAACTTTGTTTTACCCGGCTGCCCGCTGTTGCGCCAGAAATGGAAACTCATCTTCAGCGCGATCTCCACCGCGGAAGCGCCGTCGCTGCCAAAAAATGCGTGGCCGAGGCCGGTTAATTTCTGCAATCGCTCGGCGAGTTCGACTGCCGGCGCGTGGGTAAAACCGGCCAGCATCGCGTGTTCGAGCGTCTCGAGCTGCCCCTTGATGGCGGTATTGATACGCGGATTCGCGTGGCCAAACAGATTCACCCACCAGCTCGACACACAATCGAGATACGCCCTGCCCTCGAAGTCGGTCAGCCACACACCCTGCGCCGACGCAATCGGCACCAGCGGAAACCGTTCGTGGTGTTTCATCTGCGTGCACGGGTGCCAAACACTTGCCAGTGAACGCTTGACGATATCGGCGTTGCGGGCGGTGCTGCTTTGGTTGGGCGGGATCATGGCGCTGTGAATCTATCACACCGCGTCGCTGATTCGCCGTCGCGCATGCAGGCGAATCAAATCCAAACTAGCCAAGGGACGGGCATCTTGCGGCAAAAATTGCCGGTGATGCCCGCCGTATATGGTGCTTCAGTTCTGTTTCACGGCCCCATGAATCCCAGGTCCGCCGTTGCAAAGCGGCCGATATTCGGAAACACCTGGGTGACCTCATTGCCATTCAGGCCAAACCATTTGGCCATGGTCGCTGCGTATTGATCGACCGACGTGGTCGGAATCCACCGCCCTTCACCGGCATCATCAGGTCCATCGATCAACAATTGCGGGAAGGTGCCGTACATGGCATTGCCCTTGACGCTGCCGCCGACCACAAGATGGTGTGCGCCCCAACCGTGATCCGAGCCCTTGCCGTTGGTCGGAAAATTGCGGCTGAAGTCGCTGGCGGTAAAGCTCACCACGTTTTCGGCAACACCCAGTTCGCTGGTGGCGTTGTAGAGCGCGGTCATGGCGTTCGACACATCGCCGAGTAGATCGCTCTGACGCTGCGGTTGGTCTTCACCGTGGGTATCAAATCCACCGATGCCGACAAAAAACACCTGGCGTCTGGCACCGAATGTTTTGCGCACCGAAATCAGCCGGGCGATCATTTCCATGCCGTCGCCGATGCCCGAATTGGGAAACACCGTGGTGAACGGCGGCGTGCCGGCGAGCGCGGTGGAAAGTTGTTTCTGGTTGGCAATGGCGCCACCCAATATTTCCAGCCAGACGCCACCCATCACGTTTGATTGTGGCGTGGCGAGCATTTTTTTCATGGCGACCGATAACGCATTGTTCGGGTCATTCTCGTCGTAAAAATTGAGCCCGAAGCGACCGCTGGAAGACACCGGAAACGGCCGGATGATGTCGCCGTTCAAAAACGCCGCGTTGCCGCCAACAGAAAGTGCGGTCGTCAACGTACCCGTTTGATTGCCTGCGTACACCTTGTCACCGACGCGTCCGCCCCAGCCGGACCGGATAGAGTTGTCCGGCATGCCGGTATTCCACAGGAACTGCTGGTCGCTGTGCGAGAACAGGTTGATGGGTTTTAACCCGTTGCCGCGGTATTCAGCCTTGGTCAACGGTCGTGCCAGGGTGCCGACGTTGGCAATCACGGCAGCCTTGCCCTGGTTGAAGAGTCCGGCAACACCCGTCATTGCCGGGTGAAAACCGAATTCACGGCCCTGCACATTGGCCGGTTTCACTGCCAGCAGATTGTCGCGGGGAATCGCCAGCCGTCCGCGCGGACCGGCGTAACGGGTGTAGTCGGCGGCATCACGCGGCACAATCAGATTGTTGGCATCATTGCCACCAAACATGAACACACAAACAATGGCGCGATAGTCGTCGGACAACGCGGCATTGGCATTGTCAGCGGCAAACGGCAGCATGCCGCCCAGGCCGATGGCGGACGATGACAGCAAAAATTGACGACGGGGTAGTTGAATGTTTGACATGGTGGCCTCTTATTTTTGAATCACAAAGTCGGGCGACAACAGGATGAGCGTCAGCGCCGCGCGCACGCGTGCGGTTCGCTCGCTGGTGCTGCCGGCGCCGTTGTTGCCCTTGATCGGCAGCGCATTTACCGCCTCGAGCATTTGCGCCCGCGTCGCAGCGGATAACTCGCCATGGCTGAACAGACCCGCCATGTAGTCGACCAGCTTGACGGCGTCATTGGCAATCGCTTTTGCCATTGACAGGTCGAGTTTGACTTTGCTGTCACCCGAACCATAACCTTCGTTTTTCACCACGTTGTAGAAAAAATTTGCGGTGCCGACGGTCTGGATTTCATTGGTGATTTGAAACTCCGGCGCGACAATTCCCGCCTGCGCCAATTTGCCGGGGCGCGTGTAGGTCGGTGAAAAGAAGTTGAACACCGAGGGCGCCAGCAGCGGGCTTTGGCCGAGCGCATCGTCGGCACTGTCGAGGTAATGAATCCGGTTGCGGCCATTCTTGGAGGTGACGTCAAAGGCGCGCAACACGTTGGCAAAACGAATCACCGGTTCGCGTTGTTTACCCCACTTTGGATCATTTTCCTTGGCGACATTACGGGCCTCGCTATCAGTCAGCACTGCTTTTAGTGTTGCCGCCAGATCACCGCGCACACCTTTGCCGTTGTTTTCAAACGCGGCAGACACGCGCGAGACGTAGTCGGTCGACGGGTTGGAGGTGACAAAACGCTGGATCAATTGTTTGCCGATGAACGGCGCAACGTTGGGGTGGTTAAAGATGTTGTCCAACGCCATCTTCATATCCATTTCCGGCGTCTGGCCGGCGGGCAGCATGCCGCCATTGAGCAGTTTCTTCGTGCCGGTTGAGTGTTTCGATGGCCAGGCCTTCAGCGGCAGCACCCAGTTCTCCTTGGGTCGGTCAAACTTGGCTGCAAGCGTGGTGTCGTTGCCGGCAAAATTCCATCCGGTGAACGCTTGTGCAAAGCCCTTGACCGTATCTTCATCGTAGGTGTTGATTGGTTTGCCGTCATTGCCGATCTTGCGCGTGCCATCCGGATTCAATAAATAGAGTCCGACCGAAAACAACTGCAGGATTTCGCGTGCGTAGTTTTCGTTGGGCGCCTTTTTGTTTTTGGTGTCTTCCTTTTCGCTGCCCTTCATGTTCAGGTAGTAGCCCATCACCGGCGTCAGGGTCACCGCTTCAAGAAGTTCACGATAGTTGCCGAACGCATGTTTGTTCAGCACGTCCATGTAAGTGGCCATCGCGTCGGCATAGAGGTCGGGGGCGTTATTCGAAATCACCATGATTTCCGACAGCGCAAAACTCATGCGTCCACGCAGCTGGTCGTTACCCCACAACCATTGTTGCCAGATGGCTTCGTAGGGATCTTCCTCTTCATACTTGCCATTGGCACCACGCCGTGCCTTGGCGGCATCGATGTAGTCCATATGCAGCGCCGCCGGACGCAGCATCTGATCGTCGACCCACGCGTCAACACCCATTTGTCCGACCCGTTTCATTTCCAGTGCGTTCGCGCCGAACGTTGCCTGCGTCAGCAACCGTGCCGCATCTTTGGTTGGAACGGTAACGCTGACCATCGGTAGCGTATAGCCGATGATCTTTTGGTAGGTCCAGCCGGCCGCCGCGACGGCGTCACGGTCGCGCTCGTTGTTCAAATACAAATACGATTTGAAGTACGGCGAATACATGCGATACAACGGCACCGTGCCGGCGGTTGGTGTCGGCAAAACATACCCGCGCGCACCCTCGTTGTTAAAGCCCTGGCTGGCAAATGCATTTGCCTCTGTCAGATCGGTGGTCATGACGTGACGGCCCATCGTCGGATTCCACAAGCGGATCAAGGGCACGGTTTGCACGTTGTCGATTGCGCCAGGCGCCTCAAGCACTCGGAATGTTGAACCCTCAGGCTTCCAGCCCACCGTCACCAATTGCGCATAACCTTCCGCACGGTTGGTATAGACGTGGCCGCCCAACTCAGGCGAATAAAGACGGTACATCGGCATCGGATTGCCGACCACTTTGGGTGGCGTTGATTGTGCGTAAGCCGAGATGGCTGAGACCAACAACACGGTTGCGACGTTGGCAACGGCAATCCACCAAATACTGCGCCAGATGGCATACGTGATTCGGCTGGTGCCGGCTGTTGCGCGATGTTGCTTGTACGCGCCAACCAGACCAATCGCAGCCCGTGCTGTCGACGCCCTTGGCGTTTTGAACGTTTGATATGACTTTAATGTTTGCAACATGGTCGTCCCCTTTATGCATGATTCGTTATCGAACACATGCTTACTTGCACAGGACGTGCCAAGTCTTAATCGTTGATACTAAGCGTTTGAATTGCTTGAAAAAACCGAATCGATGTCGTTGCATTGCGAAGGGACAATAACGCCCGGTCCGTCGTTGGACCACGACGCGGGAGGGATGTCTGTCGAGGTGGCGACGACAATGCAATGCACGTCGAACAATCGATGTGCGACCGCGCTAAATGATTTCGCGGGTGTCCGGCAACGATTGTGCTGGCAGGTTGAGCGCGTCCAATACTCTTAATGCCGCGTATGCATCGTTGGCGGCATACAGCAGCTGTTGTGATGTCAGCGTCGGCATCGCCCAATTTGAGGTGGTAATACGTTTCGATTTGTGGAATTTTTGATTGAGCACAATGGCGACCGCAGCACGCACGCCCGCCGTATTGCGATAGCCACGTTTGCGAAACTCAACGTTCAGATCCACCACCGCACCCAACACAATGCCGAATTTGCGCTGAATCTGGCCGTGATCAGATTCCAATCCAAAACCCACTTTCAGGATTTCATTGGAGCCCAGAATGTCGAGCAAGAATTCGAGTCCGGCGGGTTGGTGCAGCTGAAAGATGAAGGCTTTTTCGCGGGTGGCGAATTGCACAACGTGCGGCCCGGTGCTGATTTCGCCCTTGGCAAAGGTGGGCTTGGATTCGGTGTCGAAGCCCACCACCTGTGCATCGCGAATTTCTGCAGTTGCGTCGGCAAAATGCGCCTCTGTCACTGGGACGACAATTGATTCCAGTGTGAGCCCGGCAAACGGTACGAGCAGGGTGGTCTCGGCTTTTGATGGTGTTGCCTGGCGCATAGTTTTGGGATGAGTGAATGAGGACGGGCGCAGAAATCGTTCGCGCCGAACGATCCACGCGGTGCATTCAGTGATTGCCACGTCAAATTGTAAACGCTGTCGGTTTAACTTCCCGCAAACAAAAGACATTCACACACGCCTCACACTGACCACCCACCACGCCAAACTGAGCGAAACCCCTCTGTTTGACCAGACGCCGGCTTCAACCGGGTGCGCCCGTTTTTGGTTTTGTCATGCGTGTTCCAACCTGAATGCCCAACCAAGCCATCGGCAGATAAGCGCCAAGCAAATCCAGCGCAATAAACCAGACGGGGGCGGGAATCATGAAACTCGCCGCCACACCGCCGCAAAAAAAGACGACGCCAATCACATAGGCCAATCGCACCTTGATGCTTGCCGCGATCAGGTAAGCCGCGAGCGCGCCGGCGAACGTGCCAACAGCATGCGCCAGGAACGGCATGATGAAATGGCGCGGCTCAAACAGGTGCATTGCCTTGCTCAGGCCTTCGGCGCTATTCACGTCCACGCCAGCAGGTGGCGGAATGAGCGACGGGCTGAGTGCGATGAGCGCCCCGTTGACCACACCGCCAATGATTGTTCCCGCAACGACGGCAAGCACGTTTCGTAATAGATTTGGCATGCGTAATCCTCCGAAGACAACTTACGTTTGAATCGGGCCGCACCGCAAAGCACCACCGGCCTGAATGAACACGCGACTCACCAAGTTGCGGCGTCAGGCACCCTTGTTTTTATCGTCCCAGTTCATCGGTTCCCACAGCTCGACCTTGTTTCCCTCTGGATCCATGACCCAGCCGAACTTGCCGTTCTCATGTGATTCCGGCCCCTTGACGATCTCCGCGCCACCGGCACGCAATTGCGCGAGCATCTCGTCGAGATTGTCGACCCGGTAGTTGATCATGAACGACGAATCACTCGGGCTGAACCACTGGCTGTCCTTTGCCGCAACACACCACACGGTCAGGCCCTGGTCCTCGGCTTTATCGTCAGGCCATTTGAGGATGGCACCGCCAAAGTCTTCGAGCGTCAGGCCCAGATGTTTTTGGTACCACGCAACCAGCGCTGCACTATCACCCCGGCTCTTAAAGAACACGCCGCCGATCCCGGTTATTTTTGCCATCATTGCCCCCTGTTTGTTTGTCTGGCTGCCTTCTCCATGCGACCATCGCGCGCATCAAGCTGGGCCGCGGAGCGACTTGTCGTTGATTGAACTATCATGCGGCGGCGCGCGGCGGTCCAGCACAAGAATTGTAATCCCGAAGACGAGTTCGATGGCTGCGCCAATCGCAGCGCTGATACCGGGCAGGACGAGCAACACACCAAGCAGGAGACCGGCCGCCGCAAGCAACAGCCCGCAGGCCCAATAAATGCGCAGGCCGTATAACGAATGAAACACCAGATAACGACCGCCGATGATCAACAACATGGCCGGGAAGAACCACTCGATGCGTTGCAGGGATGCCGCATAGGCCAGCGGCAGACTAAAGATCAGCCAGAACGTTGAGGCACCAGCGAGTGCGCCCAACGGATTTCCCTGTCGGTGATTGCCGGGCCGGCCCAACAGTTTTGCAATCAGCATACCGGCCGGATGGATGAACATACCGCCAATCAAGACGGTCGAAACCCCGTGCGTCGAAGAACTAGAGATGGTTGCGACGGCCGCAGCCAGCCAGACCAGTTCCGAGGCAAGCATGCCGGCACCACCGCCACAGTAGGCGTGACGCATATCGGCCTGCGCGGATGACAAATCGTGTTTCATCGGCTGAATGTCTGCTTGCATCTGGTAGTGCACCTTGATTTTTTGACTTATAGGGCTCGCTGCAGGCGGGGCCGCGCGAAGGAGGGGTTGTACGTCATCCGGGCTTCAAGCGACGAATCGGCGATGAGCGGGTTCGATGCAACGAGCGGCGAAGTTCGCCGGGTAGAAATGTGAGCCGAACCAGCGGACCATATTCTGCCGAGTATTCGAAGCCGGAAACAAAGAAGCCCAGCTTGAGTTTTGCAACGATGACAGCGTTGTTGTTTGCCGCATGCCGCGAAAGAATGGCGGAATATCCACGCGACCTTGCGTGGTCGATGACCAGCCGGGTGAGCTCTGAATAAATTCCTTGACGGCGCTCTGCAGGTGCTACGCCTGAATTGATCATGTGGAAGTGGTTGGCGCCTTCCGGACGGGCGAATGTCCAGCCAACCAGCGAGTCACCTCGGAAAGCTCCAATCCGGAGAGAGCCTTCATCGGTGGCGTCAGACAGCGTTGGCCGCGCGGCTGCTTCCTCGTTCGCGACATCAGTGAGCAGCGCCGATGTCTCATAGTCTGAAAACGCTTCCGCCGCGAGCGTTGAGAAAGCCGGCTCCGGGAACTTGTCAACGACGCGGAAGATGATGTTATTCATGATGCCCAACGACTTTGCTCACGGACGGGCCGTATCTGGCGCGGCCATGTGGAGCGACGAGTTGGGCGGCGAGCCGAGTTCTTTCCCACATTGCCGCCTGATCACTCGTCATCATCGTCGAAGTACAATTCTGTATTTTCATAAGAGACAATCACACCGTGCCCCCGGACAACAACTTCGCGCAGGTAGCCTTGAAGATATGAGAACAGTTCCCGGATGTTACTCAAAAGGTCGTTCTCCTCGCCGTCCGCGCGCCACCGCCGCGGGTAGATGCCCTTTGCATCGAGGTCGGCAAGGTCGTAGCGTTGCTCCCCGAAGTCGTCCGGATTGAAGTCGGAAATCGCCGACGAAAATTGAGCCACTTGCTGCGGCGAAAGGTACCGCACTGGTCCCGCGTCTGTGTCGCCGAGACGTTCTCCACCCTTGACGAGATAGTACAGCGACTCGCCGCCGCCCACACCCTCAGTTTCACCGGTGAGCAGGTAGGTCATCGCCTGCCAGTAAATGTGTATGTCGAGCTGCGGGTGCCGCGCATGCAACGCCACTATCGCCTCGTCGCCCACAGGCAGCTCACTCGGGTCGCTGATAGTAGTAAATCTGCACGTAATGCCGTAAGCGGGTCTTCGCATTGATTCCTCCATGAGTGTACCGCGGGCATCGCCGCCCAACGTTTGACATGAGGGGCGGCCTTTAGGCCGTCCCCTCGGTGGAAGGGTTAGAGCGCATTTTGGACGAATGCACCATTTTTTAAGCGGGCAAACGTTTGCTCGTGCGTATGCCGCGACGCGGATGCGCGATCGATGGCAGAAGCCAACTGAACCCTTGCGAGAGCATTGCGCAAATGCCACGAATTCGCTTTCATCGCCGGTTCCTCGGGTGACTACTGGCTATGTGCTCATTCCCGCGCTTGTAGTTTCCAGTGATTCGGGCCATGAGTTGCTGAGCGTCCGAATCGTTCCCGCCATCTATCTCAAGAAGAAACTCGACCGACGCGCTTCCGCGAAGCGTGGCGGCCAGCCTTCCGCGGTGCAGTACCTGGACTTCACCAGCCTTCCTCTTACGGAAGGTGAAGCCAAGATCGTCGCCCTGTGAGTTGTTCATCTTGTGGCTTTGCGCTCTAACGCAATTTAGGGAGCACCACATCCGCATAACATTCCGCGTTGCGTCCTAACACTCCAGTGAAAAGTTTAAAAAAGCATTTGTAATCAGTTAGTTTCGTCATATAACTGTATAAAACGACATATAAAACAGATTCACGTTTTCCATCAGGCTCAATTTGCCGCTTTTTTGCGTTTTCAATTGAACGGCCAAGTGAAACGAGCGCGTTTGGATCACGCTCAAAGCGGCAGTCTACTGGTGACACATAAGGTGAATCAACAAAAAGGCGGTGAAAGAGCTTGAATTCCCCGTCTTCACCCCTATAATTAGCACTCACCTCGCTTGAGTGCTAACGAGCGTCGCCGAACAATACGGCGCGCCATTACCAGCCCGGCGGGCAACAAGCAGAGCGACATTGGCCATGTTTTCCCGGCCGTCGTCGCCACCCGAATTGAAGCACCCGTATTAATCAACCACCAGGAGTGAGCTATGAAACTGCGTCCCCTTCACGATCGCGTGATCGTCAAGCGTCTCGAAGAAGAAAAGAAAACCGCGTCCGGCATCGTTATCCCTGATAGCGCCGCGGAAAAACCTGACCAAGGTGAAATTTTGGCGGTCGGTACCGGCAAAGTTGGCGACGATGGCAAAGTCCGTCCGATGGATGTCAAGGTCGGTGACCGCGTGTTGTTCGGCAAATATTCCGGCTCGACAGTCAAGATCGACGGTGACGAGCTTCTCGTCATGCGCGAAGAAGACATCATGGCCGTTGTTGGCAAATAGAGCTTCTCATTTGGCCGCCATGCTTTGTTGCTGCTCGAATTTCTCGCTCATGTACAAACAAGTACATATCGCGTCGAAATTCTCCGCGCGCCTCGCCTGACGACCAACTGCTCGCTCTATTTACCAACAATCTCGTTTCTTCATTAACGAAGCACCAACAAATTTCTCAATTGATAAGAGGTATTCATCATGGCAGCTAAAGAAGTCAAATTCGGCGAATCCGCCCGTGCGCGGATGGTCAATGGCGTGAACGTTCTCGCCAACGCAGTCAAAGTCACACTTGGCCCGAAGGGTCGTAACGTTGTGTTGGAGCGTTCATTCGGCGCCCCGACCATCACCAAAGACGGCGTGTCGGTTGCCAAGGAAATCGAACTCAAAGACAAGTTCGAAAACATGGGCGCGCAGATGGTCAAGGAAGTTGCTTCCAAGACTTCCGACGTTGCCGGTGACGGCACCACCACCGCCACCGTCTTGGCGCAGGCAATTGTTGTCGAAGGCTTGAAATACGTTGCCGCCGGCATGAACCCGATGGACTTGAAGCGCGGTATCGACAAAGCGGTCACGGCAATCGTTGCTGAACTGAAGAAAATCTCCAAACCAACCACCACCAATAAAGAAATCGCCCAGGTCGGCGCGATCTCGGCCAACTCTGACGCAAACATCGGCAAGATCATTTCCGACGCGATGGAAAAAGTCGGTAAAGAAGGCGTGATCACGGTTGAAGACGGCAAGTCACTCGACAACGAGTTGGAAGTTGTCGAAGGCATGCAGTTCGACCGCGGTTATTTGTCACCATACTTCATCAACAATGCCGACAAACAAGTCGCGTTGCTTGAAGATCCGTTCATTCTGTTGCACGACAAAAAAATCTCGAACATCCGCGATTTGCTACCGTTGCTCGAGCAGGTTGCAAAGGCCGGTCGTCCGTTGCTGATCATCGCTGAAGATGTTGATGGCGAAGCGCTGGCGACACTGGTTGTCAACAACATCCGCGGCATTCTCAAAACCACCGCCGTTAAAGCGCCTGGTTTTGGTGACCGTCGCAAAGCCATGTTGGAAGATATCGCGGTATTGACCGGTGGTACGGTAATCGCTGAAGAACTCGGTTTGAAACTGGAAAATGTCACCCTGACCGATCTGGGTCGTGCAAAGAAGATTGAAGTGGGTAAAGAAAACACCACCATCATCGACGGCGCCGGCAAAGAAGACGACATCAAAGCACGCGTGGCAACTGTCCGCAAACAAATTGATGACGCGACCAGCGATTACGACAAAGAAAAATTGCAAGAGCACGTGGCCAAACTGGCCGGCGGTGTTGCGGTGATTCGTGTCGGCGCGGCAACCGAAGTCGAAATGAAAGAAAAGAAGGCCCGCGTTGAAGACGCATTGCACGCTACCCGTGCGGCCGTCGAAGAAGGTATCGTCGCAGGTGGCGGTGTTGCCCTGCTGCGCGCCCGTACCAATGCTGGCAAGATCAAAGGCGCCAACGCCGAAGAAGAGGCCGGCATCAAGATCATCCTGCGTGCGGTTGAAGAGCCATT
>JANOEV010000355.1:0-3081 GCA_031413695.1 Burkholderiales bacterium | reverse complement strand
TCAAGCCATATCTGCTGACTCTGCCCATCCCTTAGTCTTAGGCGCAGATCGCCGGCACCCGCGGCACCATAATTTACGCGCCCATACGTTGTCAACGATAGCGATTGACTGATTGCCGTACACAGCGCTGCAAACCCAACTTGATTCTGCGCGACATATCCACCAACGATGGCACTTCCAAAGAATGCGGCTGCCCCCCCGCTCAGCGATGTGGTTGCACCCGTCACAAGGAAGCTGCGCACCCCGCTCACGGCCTGAACCGTCACAATGTGAAAGCCATTTGGCAACACCAGCGAGACGACCTGTGTGCCAAGCGCCATGCGTTGATTAAATACCGTTGTACGTGTCGTGTTTGGCGGCACAGTGCTGGCAACGGCAACATCGTATAAGCCACCGTCACCGACAACCGAAAGGTTGATGCGCTGGGATCCCTCGCTGCTGGCAACCGTAAATGCCGCGAATCCCGGCGCCGGAACCGATGCAGACGTGAACCCGCCAAAGTTCAAGCCACCAAGGAAATTCTTGTCACCTGCCGTCAACAGTACCTCAAGCCCCCAGATACCCGCATCGGAAGTACTATAAGGATTCTTTAGTGTGACTTCGCTGACAAAGTAACCAGGGCAACCTAGTTGTGGATTGACAGTGACGGCAACATTTGCCTGCGGTGCAATTGCGGGCGTTGGAACTACGGTAAAGCTCTGCGTGACCGATGCGGCCGGGAGAAAAGTCGAATCCCCGCCTTGGTTAGCTGTGACGGAACAACTACCCAATTGAACTAGTGCCACGACGTTGCCAGAGACAGTGCAAATACTAGGTGTGTTGGAACTGTAATTGACGGCGAGGCCGGATGAGGCAGTCGCCGTTAAAACTGTTGCCCCTATTCCGATTCCTTGCGTACCGGGGTTGTTAAACGTAATAGTCTGTACCTGCGTTCCGGTCGGCGACAGCCACCTAGTAAACGCTGGATAAGCAAGATCGAAGCGTGAGTAGAGCCCTCTATTGCCCGGATCATTCACGCTACCAGTAGCGGCGCATGACGATTTGCCACCCCACAGACCTCCTCGCAAAAAATAACTACCGTTGGAAGCGGTCAGAACGCCACTACCCGAGCTCCCTCCCTCGGTAATGCCGACCATGTGCGATAGCGTGATAAAAGTGGCATCGCCATCTAAAGAGAGTGCCGTGAACGGGTTGATCCACGTTTGGCCGAGGGTTACCTTTTTCGGATCCCCTGCAGGATGATGGATGATGGTAACAGGCGTCGATCCGCCGATGGTGGCTGCATCCCAACCAGAAGCAAATGCAGTCGATGGCGGCATACCATTGAGGCGCAGCAGTAGCACATCAGTCCGACGATCAGCATAAAGCAGCTCTGCGCCGCCAAAAACCGCATTGGATTGGCTACGCGTAATATTCCCACCGCCGCATATCGGATTCTCGTAACCCCAATAAGTGATTAGTGTCGATGCCTCTGTTTGCGCGCCAATACAATGGTTGGCACTGTAAAAATACGGCACCTGTGTGGATGGAACAGTATCGTTTAGCAGCGTCCCTGTGCAGATAAATGAACCGGGGGATCCACCTTCTGGTGTCTTTTGATAAACCATGTGCGCAACCGCATTTTTTGCATTAACGTACCCTGCCGTTTGCGCGGGGCAAATTGCATCGACGTTACACGCCCCTGAAGCCTTGGTTTGCGTAGCAGCTTTGAAATGGTCATTGATTGACGCAAAAATATGCGAAATTGCATGGACATTGATCGATACGTTTTGTGTGCTGATCCCGGTCGGAACAAAAACTTCAATAGTTTGGTTATCGCCATCTGTCATCGGCGTCCAATAACGGTCTTCTTCATCTAGCAGGGTGGTAACTTCAACGGTGCCGGCATTGTGCATAACGGTTGCAGGTGCATCTGAACCCGCAAAACGGATTTCTGCTCCGGCAGGTAGGTTTACCGCGCGGATCGCGACTCTTGTTGCAAGCGCGCCAGGTGAACGAACGTTCAACTGCGCGGTGCGGCCAACATTTGCCACGTCTCGCCAGGCCATTGGCGGGGTAATGGCGGAAAGTGCCTCGTCTCTGATGAACTGGGTAATCCCAATTTGGGTGTCTTTGCGGAATCCGGCGACATTGGCAGTTTTGACGCGCTCAATACGTATTGGATCAACCGCGAAGAAGGAGATCATGGGTGCATTCCCATCCAACTCCCCGCGAAACGTAATGTCCAACTGGGTCTTTTTGGGCGAGCTGTTCGCCCACATCGGCTCGCCGACGACGCGGATAGGATCAGCCGCAACGGCGGTCGATATCGTGGCGACCGTGGCTAACGCAAAACCAAGCGAAAAAAAAGCCCAATTTGAGGGTCTCAAGCGACAGAGGCATCCGTGAAAATTAGAAAAAATCATCGCCATTTCCCGTTCAAACTTGCCAATAAATTGGTGGGATCGCTAAGGTTGATACGTAGACCAAGACAAAAAAGCGCTAGATTTCATCACAGGCGACAACATTTTCCCTTTGAGTATATCGAGACACTGCCCTTTCAAAAAGACATTTGTTAGATATTGCGCAAAAAGTGCAAAAAAGGAGGGGTCAGTTAATCTTTAAAAATCGGACTTTCTCAAAATATCCAGGGTACGGCAACGGAAGCGCAGTCAGCCCCGCTTTGCACCGACTCACGCCGAGACAACAGAATATCGCGTCAAGTTTGCCGTTGTCAGGATCGCCAATTTGAATTGGGGTCGGCTATCGCTGAATCGAGCTTACCCGTGCAATTTGTATCCAACCGCAACACCTATGGACGTATCGCGTCGTCCGACGGCATGTCTAACTGGTGCCCGCCAGCCCACGCAGAAGATCAGCCTCGATGTCGTCAAGCCCCTCCAACCCCACCGCCACCCGCACCAGTCCGTCACTGATTCCGGCGGCATCACGTTCAGACTGGGTGAGCCGCGCATGGGTGGTCGTCGCAGGATGTGTAATGGTTGATTTGGTATCACCAAGATTTGCGGTGATCGAAATCATCTTGCAACCGTCAATCACCCGCCATGCCGCCTCACGGCGAGGATGAAGCGCGCCGCGCCC
>JANOEV010000354.1:0-8028 GCA_031413695.1 Burkholderiales bacterium | reverse complement strand
TCTTTTGCTGTACTTAATGCCGCAGTACTTTCATCCATTGCAGCAACAGCAGTAGCAGCTAATTTTTTTTTCAACGCAATAGCAATACAGCCGCTCCCGGTTCCAATATCCAGAACATCCAGGTGGGATCCGGTCCCTTGTTTTTTTTCATCTTCAATGATACAAACCACAAATTCTTCTGTTTCTGGCCTTGGTATCAATACATGCTTATTTACTTTTAGCCTCAGGTTGCAAAACCAGGTCTCGCCTAAAATATATTGAACCGGTTCATGCTGGAGTAACCGTTGTAAGGTGTAGTTGAGTTTTTCAATCGTATCAATATCCAACAGCAATTCCGGATCTTTTAAAATATCCGACCGCTTCAAGCCCGCTTTTTTCCTGATAGTTGCCTGGCAAAACCAATTTGGCATTGAATTGCATTCCTGCGGCCTTCAGGGCAGCACGGTAGCCCCGCAGGCGTTCGTTCGCGTCGGGGTGTTCGGGATCGCCGCAGATGAACGCAATCTTTCGGTGTCCAAGCATGAGCAAGTGATGTGTAGCAATTTGTGCGCCTTGGAAGTTGTTAAAGTCCAACGAATAGAGGGAAGGCGCCGTCAACTTTCGACCGGTAACAACAACCGGCACTGACTTCGCAATATTTCGCATTGCGGTATCGCTGAGTCTGCCGGTCAGAACGATCAGGCCGTCAACCCGCCTCGAGAGCAGGACGTCAATGCAGCGCTTTTCTTCAACCGCATTCCAATGTCCGCTGACAAATAACGGGCTGTAGCCGGCGCGGCCGAGTTCTTCCTCAATGCCTCTAAGGGCAAGGCCATAAAACGGGCTGTCGATGGCCTGTGTCACAACACCCACACTCAGTGTGCGACCGCCGGCAAGGCCGCGCGCGACCGGATTGGGTGTAAAACCGAGCGCGGCGATGGCGCGATCGACCGCCTCACGTTTGGCGGGACTGACAACCGCCGTGCCATTCAGGATGCGCGATACCGTACTAGGCGAAACGCCACAGGCAGACGCAACCATTTCCAGCGTGACCTTGTTCCCGCGCGCACCGCGATCTGGTCCAAGCACTCTTTTTTTGGTTTTTTTTGTTGTCATGATCGGACGCATGAATCCAATGTCACTCGTGTCGGGCAATGCGCATCTGTGAATATCCGAACGAAAGTCATTATGCGGTACAAATTATTGTTTGCTGATCGACGCATGCGCCGTGTGCCGGCGCCGCCATTGTTAATTGCATGAACCGGCTCACCCACGCAGCCTGTCGCCCATGACGGCGCCGAGCCCGGATAACGCCGTCATCTCGCCGGTAATCACGCTTGTCGGTATCGACTCGAGATAGCCGGAAAGGCGCCCTTTGTTTTCAAAACGCATCCGAAATCCGGATTCGTTAAACAACGGCAGAATTTTTGGCACGATACCACCGCCGATAAACACCCCGCCGCGCGCACAGAATAACAAGGCCATGTTGCCCGCAATGGTGCCTAACATTTCACAAAATACATTGATGGTCAGACGGCACAACGCATCATTGCCCGCCATCGCGTTGGAACCAATTTTTTCGGCGGTGATATTGGCGTCTGATGTCTCGCCTCTGACACGCGCGATTGCACGATACAGGATGGGCAGCCCGGTTCCCGACAAAAAGGCTTCGGCGGAAACATGCTGCCGCTCGATCCATGCCGCGCGCAGCACCTCCGATTCGAACTCGGTTGTCGGTGAGAGTGACATGTGCCCCCCCTCGCTGCTGACCGGGAGCCACGAATTGGTCCCGTGGGGTACGATCGCCGCCACGCCCAAGCCGGTGCCGGGTCCGATAACGGCCATTGGCGCACGATCAAGTGTTTTGCCGCGGCCAACCTGACAAAGATCTTTCGCCGGTATATACCGCAACGAGAGTGCCAGCGCCTCAAAATCGTTCAGCACCCATAACGACGCCAGCCCAAAGTGTTTTTTGAGCGCCTGCTGCGAAAATTGCCATTGACTATTGGTAAATTGAATCCGATCACCGGTGACCGCACACGCCACTGCAAGCGCAACATGCTGCGGCCGGGCCAACCCGTGTTCCTGCAAGTAGTCTTCAATGACCGCCCCGACATCGGCGTAGTCGGCGCAGCGGTATTCCTGTTGCAATTGCGGAATGCCGGTTGCGTCAGCAATACGCGCAATCCTGATGTTGGTACCGCCAATATCGGCGATCAGGCACTCGACCATTGCACACCTTTCTCTCGTTTCTGTCTGGTTTGATTTGCAAATGCAGGTTTTAAAGCTGCAGGAAACAGGCGGGGCGACACGCCCCATTGAGGGGATCAGTCGAATTTGAAACCGCTTTCAACGACAACAAATATTACCACCGCCGCTCCCACGGTGCCATGAAAAGGACCGCGCCGCCGTGTCGGAGATGGCCAATCCGTGCAGCAAGGTTCAATTACTCACGCCGCTTTGCCGATGATCTCCTTCAGGCGGCGCAATTTCGGCGCAACGGCGGGAATCGTCAACATCGTACTGGCGACCGCCATCAACAATAGCGCAGTGAAGGCGTCGCTGCTGATCAAGCCCTTGTCGAGCAGGATATTGGCAAAAATAATCATGATCAGCGCCTTGGTTTGCAACAGCCAGCCAATGATCGATGCTTCGCCGGCCGGCCACTTCAGAATCTTGCCGGCAATGTGTACGCCGAGCAGCTTGCCAACGATGGCGGCGACCAACAACACCCCTGCCGCCGCAAACACCGCGCCGCCGCCGAGCGACCAGTTGGTCCGCAGGCCGGTGCTCAGAAAAAATACCGGCATGATGACCAGTAACACGTTGTGTCGCAGTTGGTCCATCTGCGTCTGATCGAACCAGTCATTGTCCATGACCGCCCCAGCCAGAAACGCACCCACCATGAAATGCAGGCCCGCCCAATCCGCACCAAACGCACAAACCGCAAGCCAGATCAGGCCGACGTACCAGCGATCACGTTCGGGCAGCCAGGCCATGAGGCGACGAAACAGGTAGGTAAAAACAGCGAACAGAATAATGAAGGCAACCTGTTTACCGACACGCTGCCAGTCCATCAGGATGAATGCCAACACGCCCCAAATCGCAATATCGTCAACGCTGGCGTACCGCAGAATGCGTTGGCCGATCGGCTGGCGCAGGATTTCGAGTTTTTCCATCAGCAGAATCAGGATCGGCAATGCCGTGACTGCGCATGCCATACCGATGCCCATGACAAACTGCCAGGTCGTACCCTTCGGACCAAGCCAACCGTCGGTCATCAGCAGTCCAACCGCTGCAAGCGCACCCAGCAGCAGCGGCATGCCCAGCGCCAACCCGGCGGTAATCGAACTTTCGTATCGATGCACCCATGCCTTTTTCAGATCGAGCTCAATGCCTGCAATCCAGACAAACAGGATCACCGCCCACCACGCAATACCGTTGAGCGCCTGAATAACCGATGGATTAAAAACGAAGCTGTAATACTCTGGGAAAATTTTTCCCAGGATGCCCGGCCCCAGCAGGATACCCGTCACGATTTGGACAACCACCAGCGGGGCGTAATACTCGGTTCTACCGAGACGCCAAACCAGATAGGGGACGGTAAAAATGATCGTCATTGCGATCAGAAATATTTCGGCTGTGTTCATTCTGTAATTTTCCGCATATGTATGACCCGCGCTTCCCTGATTGGTAAATTCGCCACTGCCGCGAGCAGCGCCAGTGCAATGTCGGCAACCCACATCACGTTGTAACTACCCAGCTCGGTCACGGCGATACCGCCCAGCCACGCACCAAAAAATCCGCCAATCTGGTGTGACAACAAGGTGAGACCAAACAAGGTCGCCAGATAACGGGTGCCAAACAATTTGCCCACCACACCAGCCGTCGGTGGCACCGTCGCCAGCCAGGTCAAGCCGAGCCCGGCGGCAAACAAGTAGAACGTGAGTTCGGTTTTTGGTGACAACAAATAGATGCCAATCAACAATGCACGCGACGCGTACAGCCAGAACAGGATGTATTTGCTGCGATAGCGGCCCACGCCCCACCCCGCGGCGAGGCTGCCAACAATATTCGCCAATCCAATAATGGAAAGCGACCAGCTGGCGACATTGACCGGCAGCCCGCACAACGCGACCTCACCCGGCAGATGCGTGACCAGAAACGCAATATGAAAACCGCAGGTAAAAAAGCCTGCGTGCAACAGCAAATAACTGGGGTCCTTTAGCGCGTCCGACACCGCGCGTTTCAACCCCTTTTCGGCAATCGCGTTTGTGTCTGTCTTGTCGCCGATTGCCGCGACAGGCTTCGGCGCGCCGCGCAACAGACGCGCGAGTGGCAAGGTGGTCAGCGCAATGGCCGCCATTGCCCACATGGCACCCATCCAACCCAACATGCTGATCAGTTTTTGCACAATCGGCGCGAACAAAAACTGGCCAAATGATCCACCGGCGTTGATGATGCCCGACGCCATGCCGCGTTTTTCAACGGGCAATCTATTCGCCGCCGCACCGATCAACACAGAAAAACTGCCGGCACCCGCGCCTGCCGCCATCAAAAAACCGATCGCGAACGACATACCGATGCTGGACGTCACAAACGGTGTGATGATAAAACCCAATGACAAGATGATTGCGCCGCCGGCAATCACACGTCCCGGTCCGTAGCGATCGGCAATCGCACCCGCAATCGGTTGTACCGCACCCCAGGTAAATTGGCCGATGGCGAGCGAAAAACTAATGGCGGCAATGCCAAGCCCGGTGGCCGTGTTCAATGGTGAGACAAACAACCCCATGGTTTGCCGCGCACCCATGGTGATCATGAGTACCGCCGCTGCAACCAGTGTGATCAGCCAATAATGCCTGGCCTGCGCCTTGGTTGTCATTTGCCCTTTTTCGGCGCGTGCAGGTATGTTTTTGGCACCGCCTTCACCAACGGCACGATCTGGTGCAAAAACGCCGACAGTGCCGACGAACGCCGCCACACCATGGCGATGCGACGGTGCGGTACCGGTTCACTGAAAGGCACCAAGGTCACCGCGTCTGAATTTGGCGACGGCGGATGCACCGTCAATGCCGGCAACAGGGTCATTCCAACTTTGGCCGCGACCATATGGCGCAATGTCTCCAAACTGGTTGCGCGAAAACCGGATTTTTCCCCGGCACCGGCCATATGACACACCTCAAGCGCCTGTTCGCGCAGACAATGACCGTCGTCGAGCAGTAGCAAGCGTTCGTCTGCAAGGTCGGC
Source organism: Burkholderiales bacterium (assembly GCA_031413695.1). GTDB lineage: Bacteria > Pseudomonadota > Gammaproteobacteria > Burkholderiales > Usitatibacteraceae > UKL13-2. Next base: position 2,799 of record JANOEV010000354.1, on the reverse strand, counting down.
AAGTTTGGCTTTTTTCATTTTTGCGAACGGGTGTGCTTTGGGCACGGCGAGGATGAAATCTTCCTCAAACAGGAACTCGACATGCAAACCGTCATCGTGAATCGGCAGCGCCAGAATGCCGCAATCAAGTTCACCATCGTGCAATTTTTTGAGGATAACCTCGGTTTTTTCCTCGATCAGAATCAGTTCAAGTTTTGGAAAACGCGTGATGATCGGCGGAATAATGTGCGGCAGCAGATATGGGCCCAACGTCGGGAAAATGCCGAGCTTGACCATGCCCGACTCCGGGTCTTTGGAGCGCCGCGCGATATTTTTGATTTCATCCGCCTCGCGCAAAATGGCCCGCGCGCGCGCGACCACCGCCTCGCCGACCGGCGTCAGCATCACGTTGCGGGGATTGCGTTCGATCAGCGAAACACCCAACTCTGCTTCGAACTTCATCAGCTGCGTTGACAAGGTTGGCTGCGAGACAAAACTTGCCTCAGCCGCGCGGCCAAAATGTTTTACATCGGCCAGCGCCACCAGATAACGTAGATCTCGCAGGTTCATTGTGTTTGCCGTCTGTTGTGATGTGGTTGATGAGTGGCAATCAAGTGATTGATGATTGCTATCGTCAATATGATATCAATCATTTTGGGGAATGTATCAAACGACGTTGCCCGTCGGGCAATTCACGCCAAACTGGTTTGTCACCAATCGAACCCACCAGACCTTCCCCGGCGTTATGCCGGGGTCAACGTTGATTTCGATTGTGGTGATTGAGTGAACAAACTTGGGCACCGGACGTGCGCAAAACAAAAAACTGTTTCGCTTCTCCGGTGAAGGGGGGTGTTGACCTTCCCCGGATTTAGTCCGGGGCCCAAGTTGCCTTCGCTCCTTCCCCGGGTTTAGCCCGGGGTCCAAGTTGATTTGGACAGTGGCCGACGAGTGAACAAACTTGGGCACCGAAGGTGCGCGAAACAAAAACACTGTTTCGCTTCTCCGGTGAAGGGTTGGCGATGAAGCTGTTTCGCGCTTTGACTGGTCAATCAAATGACTGAATTTTGCGCACCATGTATAGTCGTGCCATGCAGAAATTTGGCTTCAAAATTCAGACCAAGAGCGGCACCATCGTCGACCACCTGGTGGTGCACGCGGTGGATCAGCCCGCGGCCGAGGAAAAGCTGCGCAAGATGTACCACCAATGCAAAATCGTCGAAGTGCGTGTCATTGACGATTTGCCGCGTGGCGAAGGCACCGACCTTGAAGGGGCAATCTCATTGATTGTCGGGCAGGATACAAAACCATAGTTTTGTTGGCCTGCCCGAAACGTCTAACTGAAAACCGAGGCGGGACGGGGTATTTCAGGCATAAATGCCGGGAACGGCACGCCGATAATAGACTTTTCTATTTCAACGTCTTGCCGCATGAACGCGCTGGATGACAATTCATCGTAGAGCGCCTGATAGTCTTTCGCGCCGCGGCTATCGGGCGCGTGATCAAAAACGTCTTTTTCGGCAAACGGGCTTTCGGCAATCGAAACACTTTCTGCGATGCGCGTCTCACACACCTCGGCGCCAAATTTTTCACGAAAGTCGCGATCAATCTCCCACGACATTTTGCGGCGCGCGTCAAACCGGGTAATCACATAACAACGGGCAATACGTTTCTTCAGTACCGGGCCGAGTGCGTTCAACGTCTTTTCGACCTGCATCGCCCCCTTGACCGCGAGGTAGTCCGCCGAGACCGGCACCAATACTTTGTCCGCGGCAAAAATCGCCGACAACGACAACACGCCGAGCAGCGGGCAGCAATCGATGATCACCGGTCGCACACCATTCAACTGTTCACGAATAAGGGCGAACTTAAGTTTATTCAGGATGTTCGGGCCTTTGCCAAACTGCGTATCAATCTTTGCCAGCTCCAGATGCGCCGGCAACAAATGCCAGCCACGGCCCGTGTCCTGGATGATGTCGGCAAGCGGCTTATTGTCGCGATAGTGCGCGTACAGACTTTGCGATGAACCGTTGATGGTCACGCCGGACAATGCCGTCAAATGTGCCTGTGGATCCAGATCAATGGCAAGCGGGTGTTGGCCGGCGCGCGCGAGTGCGGCGGCGAGATTCAACGCCGTGGTGGTTTTACCGACACCACCCTTTTGGTTAAAAACCGTGATTCGAGCCATCTGCAGGCTTTCAAAATCTTGCGCGGGATTGGTTTTTTAACACGAAATCAATACCTTGCCAAGCAATTCTCACATAAAACAGGAAATAAGCCGCCTAAGTTTCGTCATATGACGGCATGCAGGCTCACATTTGACCGGCCTTATCCGGACTGTAAATGCGAATGATGACAACCGTAGGTCAATCGGCATGTTGTGCTGATCGATCATGTTTTCGCCCGTCCGGACTCAAACAGCGCAACGGCAACGGGAACTTTTCCCTGTCTATCGGCAACCGTGCCCATTGAACCCGTGGCGACGCGGGATCCATGGCGCCATTGCGGCATTTCACGCGCCTTACCGGTCGTTCGTCACATTTTCCTTTCGCTGTCACGGGGTGCACCGGTAATATGCGCACTGCTGCCAAAAGCGCACCCACCCTTAACGACCGGTATCCCCGTGACTTCACCAAAAATTCGCCTCCTCTGTGTAGCCATCGTGTTGTATTGCCATCAAAGCACCGCGCAAACAATCGCCCCGCCACCAGGTGCCGAACCGCCCAAGGCGGAAAAATCTGCCCAAGATACCCCGCCGCCGAACACGCCAAAACCGGCCGCCAAACCGGCACCAAAAACCGAGTCCATTGAAGTCAAAAGCGC
>JANOEV010000353.1:0-7149 GCA_031413695.1 Burkholderiales bacterium | reverse complement strand
GTGAGTTTTCCGATTCCAGTGCTCGCCGTATAAGGCATACGGCTGTGCGCTTCATCGAAAAATCATCCCCGCTCGCGACGCGTTCCGACAGCTTGCTGGGTTCGCCCGCGATGCAGATTTCAGTGCGCGCCGTATAAGGCATACGGCTGTGCGCTTCATCGAAAAATCATCCCCGCTCGCGACGCGTTCCGACAGCTTGCCAGGATCGTCCGCGATGCTCGCCGTATAACCCATACGGCTGCGCTTCTCGTCCACGATCCATCGGCGCTTGCGACGCGTTCCGACACCTTCCCGGGTTCGCCCGCGATGCCAGCAAGGCACCGTCAGGAAAATGTGCGCCCCGGCGGCTAGACCCAGTCGCGCCCGGTGGTGAATTTTGCGGTGAGGTCGGCTTCCGGCGTACCGGCTTCGGGTTGCCAGTTATAGCGCCAGGTGGCGTGCGGCGGCATCGATGCCAGGATTGATTCGGTGCGGCCGCCGGATTGCAAACCGAAGTGTGTACCGCGATCCCAGACGAGATTGAACTCGACGTAACGGCCGCGCCGATACAATTGCCATTCGCTCTCACGTTCACCGAACGGCGTTTCGACGCGGCGTTTTACAATCGGCGCATACGCCGGCACAAATGCGTCACCGACGGCGCGTTGCAATGCAAACGCATTGTCAAAGCCGCCCTCGTGAAAATCATCAAAAAACACCCCGCCAATGCCGCGCGGCTCGTTGCGGTGTTTGAGCCAAAAATAATCGTCGCACCATTTTTTGTAGCGCGGGTAATGGCGCGAATCAAGCTTGTCCAGCGCCAGTTTGTTAACGCGGTGAAAGTGCACACAGTCTTCTTCAAACCCGTAAAACGGGGTCAGATCCATGCCGCCACCAAACCAAAACACATCACCGCTGGCGTCGCCGGCGGGGGCTTTTGCCAGAAAAAAACGCACGTTCATGTGTACCGTCGGTACATAAGGATTGCGCGGATGCAGTACCAGCGATACGCCCATCGCCTCCCAGCGACGACCGGCGATTTCGGGACGGTTGGCGGCCGCCGAGGGCGGCAATTTGTCGCCAAGTACGTGTGAGAACAATACGCCGCCGCGTTCAAAAACATGGCTGCCTTCGATAATGCGCGAAATACCACCACCGCCTTCCGGCCGCGCCCACTCGTCACGGATGAACACCCCGCCGTCGAGTGCCTCCATGTTGGCAACAATATCGGTTTGCAGCGTTAGCAGGTATTGACGGACGGCGTTGGTATCCATGGGCTTAATAAAATTTGAAACACAACAATCGGCGGGTTTCTTCAGGCACTTTTGGCCGGAAACGCCCGTCTAACGGCGACGTTATATCTTGCGACCAATCGCACGATAACCGATATCGCTGCGAAATTGCATCCCCGCAAAACGAATCGGTTCCAACATTTCATAGGCGCGGCGCTGTGCGATTTTGACGGTGTCTCCCAACGCGGTGACACACAATACCCGTCCGCCGTTGGTGAGAACCGCGCCGTCTTGTTCGGTCGTACCGGCATGAAAAACCTTGGCGTCGTCGGTCGCGCGTGGAATGCCGGTAATCACGTCACCTTTGGTCGGTGTGTCGGGATAATTGGCCGCCGCCATCACCACCCCGAGCGCGGCGCGACGATCCCACTCGGCTTCAGTGACATCAAGTTTGCCGGCAATCGCGGCTTCGACCAGGCTGAGAAAGTCGGTCTTTAATCGCATCATGATTGGTTGGGTTTCCGGGTCACCCATGCGGGCATTAAATTCAACCACACGCGGTTTACCGGCGTTTTCACCCGCCGTCTCGATCATCAACCCGGCATAGAGGAATCCGCTAAACGGCATGCCCTCGGCGGCCATGCCTTTGAGTGTCGGGTTGATCACTTCGCGCATCACACGCGCGTGGATTTCAGGCGTCACCACCGGTGCGGGTGAATATGCGCCCATGCCGCCGGTGTTGGGGCCCTCGTCGTGATCAAAAATTCGTTTGTGATCCTGGCTGGAGGCAAATGGCAGTGCGTGTTTGCCATCACACAGGCAAATAAAACTTGCCTCTTCGCCCTCCATGAATTCTTCGATGACGACCCGTCCGCCATTGTTGTTGCCGTGCCCGTCGCCAAGCATCATGTTCAGCGCATCGATTGCGTCGCCATAGGTCATGGCAACCACCACACCCTTGCCCGCGGCGAGACCGTCGGCCTTGATGACGATCGGTGCACCTTGTTGCTCAACGTAAAGTTTGGCCTCATTGAGGTCGGTAAAGGTCGCGTAAGCCGCGGTTGGAATCGCGTGACGCACCATGAATTGTTTGGCGAAGTCCTTGGAAGATTCAAGCTGCGCAGCGGCACGGGTCGGGCCGAAAATTTTCAGGCCCGCCGCGTTGAATTGGTCAACGATGCCGGCGGCGAGCGGTGCCTCCGGCCCGACCACGGTTAGGTGAATGGCTTCCTGTTTGGCAAATACGATCAATTCACCAATATCCGTGATATTGACGTTGACCAGACCATCTTCATGCGCGGTGCCGGCATTGCCGGGTGCGACAAATACGCGCGAGACATTGTTGTTTTGGGCAAGCCGCCACGCAAGAGCATGTTCGCGACCGCCGGAACCGATGACCAAAAGCTTCATGTCAAACTTTCAGATGTATTTGCGATGTACTGCCTGCGCGTCTAATGCCGGAAATGCCGCATCCCTGTCACCACCATCGCCACATTGCGCTCGTCGGCCGCCGCGATCACTTCTGCATCGCGCATCGAGCCACCCGGTTGAATCACCGCCGTTGCACCCGCATCGGCGATCACGTCGAGTCCGTCGCGAAACGGAAAAAAAGCATCACTCGCGGCAACCGAACCACGCAATTGCAAACCCGCGTGTTTGGCCTTGATGGCGGCGATTTTGGTTGAGTCAATGCGGCTCATCTGGCCGGCACCCACACCGAGGGTCATGCCATAGCGGCAAAAGACAATGGCGTTTGACTTAACGAACTTGGCGACACGAAATGCAAAGATCAGATCATTCATTTCCGCGTCGGTCGGTTTGCGTCGTGTCACAACCTTCAGATGCGCGACGTCAAAATTATCCGTCGTTTGTACCAACAGTCCGCCACCGACCCGTTTCATGTCGAATTTATTGGCGGCGTTGGCCAGCGGAATCTCGATCACACGTACATTCTGTTTGGCGGCGAAAACGTCCATCGCCTGTTTGGTGAAGGCGGGTGCGATCACCACCTCGACAAATTGTTTGGCCACGGCAGCGGCGGTTGCGCCGTCAACCTCGCGATTGAATGCAATGATGCCGCCAAACGCCGAGGTCGGATCGGTTTCCAATGCGCGTAAATAGGCGGTGAGGGTGTTGTCGGCAATCGCCACGCCACAGGGGTTGGCGTGTTTGACAATCACACAAGCGGTGACATCAAAAGAACGACAACACTCCCACGCCGCATCTGCATCGGCGATGTTGTTGTACGACAACTCCTTGCCTTGTCGCTGCCGGTAGCTTGCCAATGTGCCGGCAGCCGGATTCTTTTCGACGTAAAACGCCGCGTCCTGATGCGGGTTTTCACCGTAACGCATACCCTGGGCATGTGTGTAGCTGAGGTTCAACTGCTGTGGAAAGGTTTGTGGTTTGCCGTCTGTATCGAGCGACGTCAAATAGTTGGCAATCATGCCGTCGTATTCGGCGGTGTGACTGAACGCCTTTTTGGCCAACGCAAAGCGGGTTGCGGCGCTGACAGCGCCACGGTTGGATTGCATCTCGCTGGTTACTTTTTGATAGTCGGCGGCGTCGGTGACAATCGTCACAAACGCATGATTTTTTGCCGATGACCGCACCATGGCCGGGCCGCCAATGTCGATATTTTCAATCGCCTCATCCAGCGTGACACCGGCTTTCGCAATTGTTGCCGCAAACGGGTAAAGATTGACCACCACCATGTCAATCGGCGGGATGCCGTGTTGATGCATCGCGTCAACATGCTGCGCCAGATCACGCCGCGCCAGAATGCCGCCGTGCACTTTCGGGTGCAACGTCTTGACGCGACCATCCATCATTTCGGGAAAGCCGGTGTAGTCGCCGACTTCGATGACGTTGATGCCGTTCTCAGCAAGCAGTTTTGCCGTACCACCGGTCGACAGGATCTCGATACCTTGCGATGACAAGTAAGCCGCAAATGGCACGATACCGGACTTGTCAGAGACGCTGATGAGTGCGCGTTTGATGGAGATCATTGGATGGTGGGATGATGAAGGGTGAATGCGACTTTTTAGTTGAACCGGCAGCGGAACGGCGGCGCTGACTGCAACAAATATCCGTTCCTACCGCCGCCAACCGGCCGCAGTCACCGGGCCGGACGGACAAACAGCCGACGCGACAGGCTAGGCGATACCATGCTGACTGAGTTTTTTCCGCAACGTATTGCGGTTGAGGCCAAGCAGGTCGGCGGCACGGGTTTGATTGCCGCGCGCCTGGTGCATTACAACCTCGAGCAATGGCCGCTCGATGTTGGCAACCACCATTTCATAAATGTCGGTCGCGTTTTCACCATCCAAATCCTTGAAATACTGCTTCATCATTTTGCGAACACATGCCGAAAGCTCGCTGTCACGTTCACCTTCAAGGGTGTGGCCCCTGGTATCTCTGGTCATACTTTTCTCTTGATTGCCTTTTTTATAACTACGCTGCCGACTGCAATTGGTCAACAGTGTTCCCCGAGAAGCGGCTGGTGTGTCTGCCGCTTCCATTTTTTCTATTATCGCCGAAAGCGAAGAATACATGACCTTCGGCTTCCAATTTATTGAGAAATATCAATACCGCTGCAAGTTGCGCATCGGCGTTTTCAAGCCGGTTCATTTCATGCCGGAAATTTTCACCGCCTGGCGCGGCGGCCAGATACCAGCCGATATGTTTGCGGGCAATGCGATGGCCCTTGGCGGGACCATAAAACGCATACAAATTTTGCAAATGCTCGCTGGCAATGTCGCGCACCTCGCGGGTGGTTGGTGGCGCGAGATGGGTGCCGGTTTTTAGATACCAGGAAATTTCCCGGAAAATCCACGGACATCCCTGCGCGGCTCGACCGATCATCAGTGCGTCTGCGCCGGTTTTCGTCAATACATCACGCGCTTTTTCCGGCGAATCAATGTCACCGTTTGCAACCACCGGAATATAAACCGATTCTTTCACTGCACGGATGGTTTCGTACTCGGCGTCGCCGTTGTAAAGGTCGGCACGGGTGCGGCCGTGGATGGCGAGTGAGCGGATGCCGTTCTCTTCGGCGATTCGCGCAATCGTCAAGGCATTTTTGTGATCACGATCCCAGCCGGTGCGAATTTTCAACGTCACCGGCACATTGACCGCGTTGACCACTGCGGCGATGATACGGGCGACCAATGGTTCGTCCTGCAACAGCGCCGAGCCGGCATAAACATTGCAAACCTTCTTGGCCGGACACCCCATGTTGATATCAATAATTTGTGCGCCGCGATCAACATTGTGGCGCGCGGCATCTGCCATCATTTCTGGTGCGGCACCGGCAATCTGCACCACGATCGGATCAACCTCGCCGGTGTGGTCGCCACGACGAATGGACTTTTCGGTCGACCACAATGCGCTGTTCGACGCCACCATTTCCGAGACGGCCATGCCGGCACCAAGCCGTTTGCACAGTTGCCGGAATGGGCGATCGGTGACGCCGGCCATCGGCGCGCAGATCAAATTGTTCTTCAGAATGATGGAACCGATTTGCACTTTGTTGGCCGCGCGGAGCGCATATGGAAGCGGTGGGAGGGCTATTCTACCGCTGCTCAAGTTTTAAGCAAAACACATTTTGTATTTCAGCAACAAGCCCGCGTAAGCACTTGATTTCTTGATTATCCGCGTTGCGTAACTTGTGTTATTGCGCGGCACCAAAACCGCCACCGCCCGGCGTCTCGAGCACAAACATGTCGCCGGCGTCGACATCGATTTCGTCCGAGTAGGACAGCGCCACTTTGGTGCCGTCAGATCGCTCGACCCAATTGGCACCACATGCGCCGGACATACCGCCCTGGAGACCAAACGGCGGTACACGGCGATGGCCGGCAAGAATGGCGGCGGTCATTGGTTGCAGAAACCGGATCTTGCGTATCGCACCATTACCGCCGTGTTGGCGTCCACTGCCGCCGGAACCGGCGCGAATGGCGTGTTGTTCGACCCGCACCGGGAATCGGAACTCCAACACCTCCGGGTCGGTCAGGCGGGAGTTGGTCATATGTGCCTGCACTGCATCGCAACCATCAAACGTGGGACCCGCGCCGGTGCCGCCGGAGACGGTTTCGTAGTATTGGTATTCGGCGTTGCCAAAAGTGAAGTTGTTCATCGTGCCACCGCTGGCGGCCATCACCCCCAGCGCACCGATCAAGGTGTCGGTGATGCATTGCGAGGTTTCGACGTTGCCGGCAACTGTCGCGGCCGGCGGCGCGGGATTGAGCATCGAACCGGCGGGAATGATAATCGTCAGCGGCTTCAGGCAACCTGCATTGAGTGGAATGTCGCTGTCGACCAGCATCCGAAATACATACAAGACGGCGGCGGTGACGACCGCCGATGGGGCGTTGAAGTTGGATTCAAGCTGTGCCGAGGTGCCGGAAAAGTCAATTGTCGCGCTGCGCCTGTCCGGCCCGATCACAACGCTTACGCAGATCACCGCACCATTGTCCATCGCATATGAAAACCGGCCGTCATGCAGTTTGCCGATCACCCGCCGCACACATTCCTCCGCATTGTCCTGCACATGCTGCATGTAGGCGTGCACGGTGTCGAGACCAAAGTGCACAACCATGCGGTGCAACTCTTGCACACCTTTTTCGTTGGCGGCAATCTGCGCACGCAGATCGGCGATGTTCTGATCGATATTGCGCGCCGGATGGATGGCGCCGGAAAGAATTGCGCGCATCTCCGCCTCACGCATGATGCCGTTTTCCACCAGCAGCACGTTATCGAGCAACACGCCTTCATCATCGATGGTTTTGGAAAAGGGTGGCATCGAGCCCGGGGTAATACCGCCAATATCGGCGTGATGACCGCGTGCGCCGACAAAACACGCCGGGGTGCTGCGATCGTGCTCCAGAAAAACCGGGGTCACCACTGTTACGTCGGGCAGGTGGGTGCCGCCGTTGTA
>JANOEV010000352.1:0-4903 GCA_031413695.1 Burkholderiales bacterium | reverse complement strand
CCAATGAAGACCAAATTCCAGGGATTGAACGCGGTCGCTGCTGGATTTTTGACAGCCCCCATCTGCATATCCGGCGGCGCGATTCCGAAAAGCTCGATTTGACCAAACCGTCATACGAATTGGTCAACAAGCCGGTCGATGAAATGGCGATGAAGATGCCGGCAACGTCTGAAGCCAGACCTGCGCGCCCCGAGCCGGTGGTAAAGGGCATCACGCCCGACCAACCCGCACCGATTGTCGCCGAACCGTTGCCGAGAGACGCACGTCCGCCAAGAACCGCCGTGGCATCAACCGGCGTGGCAAAACCTTCCATGTGGAAACGCTTCGTCAGCATATTTGGCGGTGAATCAACACCTCAGCCGGCCACAACGTCTTCAAGCACGACCTCCGCCGAACGCAAGTCGGCACGCGACGGCGCAGAAAACCGCGGTGATCGTAACAATCGTAATGACCGTGGTGGACGCGGACGTGGCGACAGACCTGATCGTGGTGGCAAAGGTGGTCGCACCGAAGGTGGTGACCGCAAGGACCAAAAACCGCGCGGGGATCGTCCAGAGCGCGGACCGAAACCCGAACGTGGTGAGCGCGGTGAGCGCGCACCACAAGGCGGCCAGCAACGTCAGCCACAGGCTGCCAAGCCGGACGACCTGCCGAATGCAGCAGGTAACACCACACAATCGCCACGCCATGCCGCGTCAAAACCGGCGCTTGAAGCCCGTGCACCGGACAACACCGATGAAGGTGAAGGTCGTGGTCGTCGTCGGCGCGGCCGCGGTGGACGCGGTCGTGGTGGGCGCGATGGCCAGGTTGAAGGCCAGCAGGATGGTCAGCAAGACACGCGCCAGCATGCAGCGCAGGCCGAATCACCACAAATGGATATGTCGCCCGCGCGAATGCCCGTTAGCGTGCAGCCGCCTGCCGACTATGCTGCCGCACCTGTGATGGCAGTAACACCGGCGATGGCCGTAGCACCGGTAATGGTCGCCCCGGCTCCGGTTCAGCCGATTGCAGAACCTGTCACGATGCCTGCAGTGTCAGAACCAATTGCCCCACCTGCACCAGCCGCGGCATCGGTCGTCTACAGCTCGGCGAGCGCACCAAAGGCGCCGGTTGATGAGATTCCGGATACCGTCCCACAGCGCACATCATCGCCGTCGCGTGAGCGCCGTCGAAACACCTCTGCCGCAAGCGAGCCATTGGTATTCATCGAAACGGCTGCGGACAAAATCGCGCCGGCACCCGCAACATTGGCTGAATTTGAGCCGCAACGGCGCAGCACACCGCGCCCGCGTCGCACCCGCAACGTGGTGAACGAGCCTTTGGTGGTGGTTGAAACCAAACCGGATTCCGCGCCACCTGCGTAACCGGCCTGCCAGAAAAATGCCGCTCTCTGAGCGGCTTTTTTTTGCCCTCCGCTGAACGGGTTCTTTTTTACCGCCCACTGCGCGGCTTTTTTACCGCCCACTGCGCGGCTTTTTTCATTAACATGATCAATATTCCAGCTCGGGACTCTGATATGCCCTCAACGTCGCCCATTGATTTCTATTTTGATTTTTCGTCGCCATACGGTTACCTGGCTGCCACACGCATCAACGCCATCGGTCAAAAGTACGGGCGTCGCATCAAATGGCGACCGATATTGCTGGGTCCGGCGTTCAAGGCCAGCGGCAATTCACCCTTGGTCGGCCAGCCACTGAAAGGGCCCTACTCAGTCCGCGATTTTATGCGGACGGCGCGGTTCCTCGGCGTCCCCTACAAACAGCCAGAGGTATTTCCGATTGGCACGCAGAACGCCGCGCGGGCGTTTTATTGGATCGATGACACCGATCCGATCGCCGCACACAAATTCGCGATGACATGTTATGCAACCTACTTTGCCAAAGGCATCGATATATCAAGCCCTGAAAAAGTCGCAGAGCTGTGCGCGCGTGTTGGCGTCAATCACGATGCCGCATTGGTTGCGCTGGCCGACCCACTGGTCAAGGAGCGTTTGAAACGCGAAGTAGATGCCTCGCTTGCCGTCGGTGTGTTTGGTTCACCATACATCGTTATTGATGGCGAGCCATTCTGGGGCAGCGACCGTTTCGACCAGATTGTTGCGTGGCTGGAAACCGGCGGGTTCTAGACACGCCCGGCCGCCGGCGTATCTTGCCGCTCACACCAATCGACCGGTGCGAGGGCAACCAATCAGGTCTGTTTGAACAAGTGAAAGTACTGGCGCGAGACAGCCAGTGTTTCCTTGCCGTCCTTCAAATAGAGAATCAGTTTTTCCGGACCTTCCCGGACTGCCCGGTCGATGACGTTTGCATTGACGATGGTGCCGCGATGAATTTGCCAAAAGACATCGCGGTCAAGACCTTCTATCAACTCCTTCAACGGTGTCCGCACCAGCGCCTCGCCTGTCTTCAGGGCAATGCGGGTGTATTTGGTATCTGATTGAAAAAATTGCACGTCGTCGACATTGATCAGGCGCGTGGCATTACCGACCGACGCACGAATCCACTTCAGTTTGGGCGGCGTTTTGTTGTTCTCAAGCAGCGATTGCACCAGCGCAGACAAATCCGCAGGCGGTGTCCGCGGCTGCAACTCAATACGTTTGCGCAATCGCTCGACCGCCGCCTGCAACCGCTCGGTTTCGACCGGCTTCATCAGATAATCCGCCGCCCCGTTTTCAAACGCCTTGATCGCATATTCATCATAGGCTGTGACAAACACAATATGGGCGGCGTCGCCGATATGCGCGGCGACCTCAAGTCCGGTCTTGCCCGGCATGCGGATATCCAGAAAAACAATGTCGGGCTTGACGGCGTCAAAGTCCGCGATCGCCTGACTGCCGTTGCGCGCCTCGGCAACAATGTTCAGCCCGGGCCAGCATATCAACAGCGCCTGTTTCAGGCGCTCCAGCATGAGTGGTTCATCATCCGCAATCAACGCCGTGGTCATATTGGCACCCCTGCCGTTTGTTCAATCGTGATTGTCGCCGTGACACCGTGTGGTGGCGATTGCTCGATTGTCATGTTTGCCCTATCGCCAAAAATCGCCAACAATCGCTCGCGAATATTTGAAAGCCCCACCCCGCCGCCGGCATCAACCGTTGTGTTTTGCAATAGACCCAAACCGGAGTCGGTCACACCGAATTGCAAACGGCCGTCGGTCTCGCGCGCGAAAATATGGATGGTCCCGCCGTCCGGCGCCGGCTCCACGCCGTGTTTGATGGCGTTTTCAACCAGCGAAATGAGCATTGCCGGCGGCACACGGCGCTCAGCCAGCGAGGCCGGCAGATCGAGTGAAAACTGAAGCCGCTGCCCCATGCGCGTTTTCATGATCGACAAAAACGCCGCCGCCATTTCAAATTCAAGTTTCAGCGTGGTGGTTTCCTCGCGCAGCCCTGCGAGCCCGGCGCGAAAAAATGCAATCAACTCACGCGTCAACTGCGCCGCTTCCGGCGCCCGCCCCTCGGCAAGATGTTGCACACTGGCAAGCGTGTTGAATAAAAAGTGCGGCTCAACCTGAGCCTGCAGGAGTTTTAATTTTGCATCGGCAAGCTGCCGTGCCAGACGTTCCTCCTTCGCCTGTTGCTCGAGTTGCAGATTGCGCGATATTAATTGTTTGCGTCGGGTTTGTACGATGACCATCAGCATCCCGGTGTAAATAATGCCTGCGATCAGCCCGCCAATAACAACCTTTGGGCCGATGCGAACAAAATCCGCTGCGAGGCCGGCGCTACCACCCTTGAGGAACGCACCCAACAGTCCGCCGACCAACGCCCCCGCGACGGTCAGCAGCACCATGAACAACCCCCACTTGGCCGACAGCTTGAATTTGCCATGACCAAACCACGCCGACAACGCGGCGAAACCTGGCCCGCCGATGATCAAAAACGTCAGGAACAACGCCTCCGCCCAGCCAATTTGTTCTTTGCCAAGCCGCAACAATGCCGCTGCCGCAATCCAGACGACCGCGCCGACTGCCATCCATTTCCATTTGTGCCGTTGCCACATAGCGTCAAAGGCGAGCACGTCTTCACGTTGATCCGGTGGCAGCTTCGCCAATGTTCTGGCCTCAAACGCGGCGTATTTTTGGCGGGTGGATTCGATTAATTTTTTCATAGTTCGTATGCTAGCCGGTTGGACAACCGCTCCCAAGCGGGGGCCGACGAAATACGAGAATACGCGACGAACGACGATATGCCATTGTCGCGGCGTGGCAAATCAGTCAAACACGCGCTAGACTGCACGCAAACAACCCATGACCGACCCTTGGAGAAAATATGGCCGACATCAGCCTCAAACGTGAACACCAGCTTGGCCTGAAGGGCGCAAAAGCGGCCGCCGACCAAATGGCCGAACGGCTCAATGAGCGATTTGATTTGTCCGGAACCTGGAAGGGACATGTCCTGAATTTTTCACGCCCGGGGGTGAGCGGCATGCTGAGTATTACTGAAACCACCATGTCGCTTGAGGTGACACTCGGCTTTCTGTTGAAGGCCATGAAGGGGCCGATCGAAAAATCGGTGCACGAACAACTCAACAAGGTATTGACCGACGCCAAGCCCGCAGCACCAAAAACCAAACCGGCGGCAAAATCGCCGGACAAGCCGACCGCTGCAAAAAAACCCGCCAACAAGAAAAAATAGTCCAAACTGGCTGTTACCGCTACCGTCAACGCGCCCGCTACGGCATATCGGGATTGTTGCCGGCAAAAATCGACTCAATCAGCGCGGTCTCACGCGTCGCAATGGTGGACAAGAAGCGACCGGCACCCTTCATATGCCTGAACGCCGCAAAACCCACCTCGAGAAACCGCTGCATTTCGCCCAAGCCCGCCATTTTTGACGGTCGCCGCAGCATTTTGAGTGTTGAATAAATGAGCGGTTTTTTGACGACCAAATCGAGACCTTCAC
>JANOEV010000351.1:0-2971 GCA_031413695.1 Burkholderiales bacterium | reverse complement strand
GGGTGGATCGAAATCGCTTAGGGGCTCCGCAACTACCGCTGAGCGGGCGGCCGAGATCGGCGTCGGGCCTTCCATCGAGTCCGGCAGCCAGACGTGCAACGGAAACTGCGCCGACTTGCCCATCGCACCGATAAACAGCCCAATACAGATGGCGGTGATGAGCGACCAGGTCCAACCCGGCACCGGGCTGATAATGGTCTCGCGGAAAGCGGCGGCGCGCGCAAACGTCTCGGCGTAGTCGAGGGTTCCCATGTAAGCAAAAATTAGTCCGATGCCGAGCAGGAAACCAAAATCGCCAACACGGTTGACCAAAAACGCCTTGAGGTTCGCCTTGATCGCCGTCGGTCGCTTGTACCAAAAGCCAATCAACAAATACGACACTAGCCCGACCGCTTCCCAGCCGAAGAATAACTGCAGGAAGTTGTTGGACATCACCAACATCAACATCGAAAATGTAAATAACGAGATGTAGGCAAAAAACCGCGTATAGCCGTCGTCTTCGTGCATGTAGCCGATGGTGTAAACGTGCACCATCAAGGAGACAAAAGTCACCACCAGCATCATGGTGGCGGTTAATGAATCGATCAGGAAACCAATTTCAAAACGAATCCCGTCGGTAACCAGCCACGTGTAGATCGAACCGTTGAATGTTTTGCCCGCCAGCACGTCCTGAAACACCAGGCACGAAATTAGAAACGCCGCCGCCACACCGACAATGGCGACGCTGTGCGCAAACGCACGCCCCAGCCGCGGCCCGAAAAAGCCGGCAAGGACCGCACCGATGAGCGGCAGTAGGGGTATGGCAAGCAAAGCGAATTTGTTTTCAATCATTTTTTGTGAAACTCTTTAAACCAACCCGGATAATTTTTATCAACTAAACACCAGCATCCACGCCAATTTCCAGACATTCTTGACTGGAAACACCCGCCAATACTAGCCTTTCAACGTTCCAATATCTTCAACATTGATGCTCTTCAAATTGCGGAACAGGATCACCAAAATCGCCAAGCCGATCGCCGCTTCCGCTGCCGCAACCGTCAGGATAAAAAACACAAACACCTGACCGGCCAAATCCTGCAGATAGTGCGAGAAGGCGATGAAATTCATGTTCACCGCGAGCAACATCAACTCGATCGACATTAACAACACGATCAAATTTTTTCGATTCAGGAATATTCCCGCCATCGAAATCGAAAACAGGATGGCAGAGAGAATCAGATAGTCGGAGAGCGTAATCACAATGGTCGTCCTTGGCGGCAACCGTACGGCAATGAGGTGATCATATTCATTTGTCCACCTTTGTTGCGGCGTCGACGGCGGCATCCGGCGTTTCAGCGGGCGTCGCATCCATCTTGATTATTTTCAGCCGGTCGTTGCGCTTGACCCGCACTTGTGCGGCAACATCCTGTGTCTTGGTGCCGGTGCGCGCACGCAGGGTCAACGCGATCGCCGCCACCATCGCAATCACCAGCACCACCGATGCCAGTTCAAACGGCAACAGGTATTCGGTATAAAGCACCCGGCCGAGTTCCTTGGTATTGGATACCGCTTGCGGTGAGCCCGGCATCGGACCGGTCAGGCCCATGGCTTTGCCACCGAGCAAAATAGCCATCTCCGCGAGCAGCACCAAACCCACCAGCGCCGCGACAAACGCATTGTTTCGAAAGCCTTCACGAAGCTTGTCGAAGTTGATATCCAGCATCATCACCACGAACAAAAACAACACCATCACCGCGCCGACATAAACGAGGATCAGCGTCAGCGCCAGAAATTCGGCAAACAACAACATCCACAGCCCCGCCGCGGTGACAAAGCCGAGCACCAGCAGCAACGCGGCATACACCGGGTTGCGCGACGTGATCACACCCAGCGCCGCGCCGATCAGCACAAGTGAAAAAAGGTAAAACGTGATGGTTTGAAAAGTCATTGTTTTGGTCAAACGATGGGGATATGAAGCAAATATGGCATCAGGTCTGATTCTTCAGTATTAACGATACTTGGCATCTTCGGCACGGCGGCTGGCAATTTCCGACTCGTACTTGTCGCCAATGGCGAGCAACATCGGTTTGGTGTAATAGAGGTCGCCACGGGTTTCACCGTGGTACTCAAGCAAATGTGTTTCGACAATCGAGTCAACCGGGCACGACTCTTCACAAAATCCGCAAAAAATACACTTGGTCAGATCGATGTCGTAGCGGGTGGTGCGGCGCGTGTTATCGGCGCGCTGTTCAGACTCGATGGTGATCGCCAATGCGGGACAGACCGCCTCACACAGCTTGCAGGCAATGCAGCGTTCTTCGCCGTTTGGATAACGACGCAACGCATGCAGGCCGCGGAAACGTGCGCTTTGCGGGGTTTTTTCTTCCGGAAACAGCACGGTAATCTTGCGTTCGAACAAATGCCGCCCGGTGAGCCTCAGGCCCTGCAGCAATTCAAACAACAACAGACTACTGGCAAATTCTTTGGCGCGATCCCACATGCTTATTTTCCAAACCAGATAGAGAACGGGAAGATATTGCGAATCGGATCCATCATCATCAAGCCGGTGACCACAATCCACACAATCGTAATCGGGATCAACACCTTCCAGCCCAGACGCATGATTTGGTCATAGCGATAACGCGGGAACGAGGCGCGAATCCACAAAAACATAAACATCAATACCGACATCTTGGCAAAGAACCAAAGAATGCTCGATTGCCCGATGGCGCCCCACGATTGCGGGAACGGTGACAACCAGCCGCCCAGAAACAGCAGCGACGAAATCACCGCGACCAACAACATGTTTGCGTATTCGGCCAGAAAGAACAGCGACCAGGTCATGCCGGAATATTCCACCAACGGGCCCGCGACAATTTCGGACTCACCTTCGGCCACGTCAAACGGATGGCGATTGGTCTCGGCCACACCGGCGATGAACTGAATCACGAATAACGGGAACAACGGAATAAAAAACCAGCCGAACATGCCG
>JANOEV010000350.1:0-4864 GCA_031413695.1 Burkholderiales bacterium | reverse complement strand
CAATCGCGCCGCATAGGTGCCGCCACCTGACGCCGGTGCGGGGCGGTCGCCGCCACTTTGCGCTTTCTTGGTACGTTCGGCGGTGCGGGGCAGACTTAATGCCGCGGTGACCAGCTCGCGAAGCTGTTTGAGCTGGATCGGTTTGGCGAGGTAGTCGAATGCACCGGCCTTAAGCGCCGCAACAGCATTGTCGGTCGAACCGTAGGCGGTGATCACCGCCACCGGTGTGTTGCCGTATTGCTTTGCGATATGCGACAAAACCATCAAGCCATCGCCATCGGGCAAACGCATATCCGTCAAACAGAGGTCATAGCCGCGCTCGGCAAGACGCGACATCGCATGCTGGAAACTGTCGGCACTGTCGGCCTCAATGCCCATGCGCATCAAGGTCAGCACAACCAGCTCCCGGATATCCGCCTCATCATCGACGACCAGTACCCGTTTACCGCCGCCGGCGTGTTGATCCGTTGAGTCAGTGGTCGTATTCATGCCTGTTTTGCCACTTTCATAAGCAGTCGAAAATAGGTACCCGGCTGGCTGCCGGTGGGAAGCGCCCTGTTGTTGCGCATGCCCGCATTATCAACGACATATTCAAGTGTTGCACTATTCACCTGGGCGAGTTCCCTTGCGATGTAGAGCCCAAGCCCGGTGCCCTTGGCATCGGTTGTGAAAAATGGCTCAAACAGGTGTTGTAGCGCATCGGTGGCAACACCTTCGCCGTCATCGGCTACTTCGATGGCAACACTGTTGCCGATCTGCTTGATTGAAATGCCTACCGAGCCGTGTTTGCCGGAGGCAAAACGGGTTGCGTTGCGTACCAGATTCCATAGAATTTGATCGAGATGCGCCCGATCAAACAGCGGCTTGACACTTGTCGAGAAAACAACGCGAAACATCTCCAACGCACGTTTTTCATTGGCACAAAAATCGCGCAAAAATTGTTGCACGAATATTTCAATTTCGATTGCTTCCGGATGTGCGCGATCCCGCCGGTTCAGGTCCAACACCTCTTCCACCAGCCTGTTTAGCCGGTGGGCATTATCTTGAATGATCGTCAGCAGCCTGTTGTCTGCGGCGTTACGCGATACATCCTCTTGCAGCAACTCTGCCGCATGATTGATCGATGACAGGGGATTACGGATTTCGTGGGCGATCGAGGCGGTCAGGCGACCCAATGCGACAAGTTTCATTTGCTGCGCCTGGGAGCGGATGCGCGAGGCATCCTCGAGGAAGATAACAATTGGCGAAACCTCGGCATCACCGATGGCGACAAATCGCAACTGGTATTCACGCTGTGATTGCGGATCGCGGGTGATGGCAAAAATGCGCGCATGGTCGGCCCGCCATTCAGACAACAGCGCCGCAAGTTGTGGTGCGACATCGGCGAGTCTGCGACCGGCGCCACCGGCAAGGCCGGCGACCAGGTTGGCGGATTGCGGATTGTGCTGCCGAATCACGCCCGCCTCGTCAACCACCACAAATCCATCCTGTATATCCCGGATCACCAGTTCGTTTATTTGCGCCAGGTTTGCCAGATCAACACCGCGCCTTTCGGCGATTTGTTCCGCACCCTTTGCATATTTGGCAAGCGTATAGCCCAGTCCGGCGATCACAAAGTAGCCGGTCGCCAGCATGCCGCTCGGCACAAATTCGGCTGCCGTCGCGTCGGTGTACAAAAACTGCCAGGCTTGTTCGAACAGCACCGCCAGCGATGCGACAGCGGCATGAAAAAATGCCATACGACCGTGTGCAACCAGCGCGCCCGCAGCCAATGACACCAACAGCAGCATGCCGATGCCGCTGCGTGTCCCGCCAGAAGCGTGCATCAGCAACACCAGCATGACGATATCCACCAACACTTGAACGGTAAGCTGAACCGCGGCGGCTGGAATGCGTAGTTGGGTGGAAACGATAAGTGCGACGCTGGCGACAAGGTAGCCGGCAAGTGCCAGCGTTGCGACGAAGGGCGACACGGCACCGATGATCGGAAAGCGGCTGAATCCCCAGAAAATGATGGCCAGGACCAGCACCACGATCAGACGGTAGACCGCAAACGATGTCAGGGTTCGCCAGGCCGTTTCGGGCGATTCAAATGCAATTAGTGCACGCGGTAGACCAGCCGCAAAGCCGACTGCATCCGCGGTTGTGCCTGGTTTCGAATTGTCGGCGATGGCCATCTTTGCTCGTCTGCGTTTGGATTTACCGGGTTGATACCGTGGCTAACGCGGCGCGCCAATACAATCCGCGTTGTTCTTGCAGCAGAAATTTCCCGACGTGTCTTTTGTCGACTCCGACTCTGGAATGTTGACGCCGCAGCGCGCACAGCTGACCATCCGCTCGGAAATTGTTGATGGTTTGGCGTCGTTCGTGCCGCGGTCCGATGGCCGGTTCAATTTGCGTTTCGCGAAAAACAGCAACCAGACGATTGCCGCAATCAGGAGGCCAAAAAATACTTTGCCCATTTCGTCAGCTCCCCGCCGTGGAATTCTGTCTTGTATTGTTGACGGCGGACAGCGCCTTCAACATCTGTTTGGCGCGCTCGCATGTGAATTGTCGTGCGCGACTATTTTTCAACAAATGCACGCTCGATGACAAAATGCCCGGGCTGACTCATATTACCTTCGTCCCAGCCACGCGTTGTGAACATTGCCTTCAGGTCACGCAGCATTTCCGGACTGCCGCAAATCATGACCCGGTCATGGTCTTTGTTGATGGGCGGCAAACCAATCGCGGCTTCCAGTTTTCCGTGGGCAATCAAGTCGGTGATGCGCCCCTGATTCTTGAACGGTTCTCGTGTCACGGTTGGAAAATAGATGAACTGATTGCGCACCAGTTCGCCGAAAAACTCATTTTGCGGCAACGCGTTTTGCAGATAGTCATGATATGCCAGCTCGGCAGCATATCTGGTGCCGTGCACCAGAATCACCTTTTCGAAACGCTCGTAGGTTTCGGGATCTTTGATAATGCTCATGAACGGTGCCATGCCGGTGCCGGTTGAGAGCAAATACAAATTCTTGCCCGGCAGGACATTTTGCAAAATCAGCGTGCCAACCGCTTTTGAATTGACCAGCAGGGTGTCGCCAGGCTGGATGTGCATCAACCTCGAGGTCAGCGGCCCGTTTGGCACCTTGATTGAAAGATACTCGAGCGTCTCGTCATAATTTGCCGAGACCATTGAATACGCGCGCATCAGGGGTTTGCCGTCGATTTCGATGCCAATCATTGTGAATTGGCCGTTCAGAAAGCGAAAAGACTGGTCGCGCGTGGCGACGAAACTGAACAACGTGTCAGTCCAATGATGCACCGACAAAATCTGCTCGCTAAATACATTTGCCATGGGTCTTCCGTTAAAAGCAAAAAGAGCCTTCGCTGGGAAGGCTCTCAAAAATAATGGCCGGGGTGAGAGGATTCGAACCTCCGGCCTCTACGTCCCGAACGTGGCGCTCTACCAGGCTAAGCTACTCCCCGTATCCGATGCCGACCAGTCGTTGTCATTTATGTTCCAATGGTTTTGCTTGTCGCGCCAAAATGCTAATCATTGCGAAACAAATCAATAGCGCCGTTCAACGGCAAACACGCACAATTGTAGCAGCGCGTCTTTATAAACGGAATGTTTCAGCCCGCCGATTGCCGCACGCGCCGTGTCAGCCTCGCGCACCGCCGTACTTCTGGCATAGTCGACGGCGCCGGTTGATTTGATTGCGGCGATCACCGCGTCCATGTTTTCAATATTCCCGACTTCGATGGCGTTGCGAATGACCCGGCGTTCGTCGTCATTCCCATTGCGCAGCGCATAAATCAGCGGCAACGTCGGTTTGCCCTCGGCCAAATCGCCGCCGAGGTTTTTGCCCGTCTCGCTCGCGTCACCCGAATAATCGAGCACGTCGTCAATAATTTGGAAAGCGGTCCCCAAGTGCATGCCGTATTGCGCCAGGGCACGCTCATCGGCGGCGTCGGCGCCACCGAGAATCGCGCCCACCCGTGCCGCCGCCTCAAACAATTTCGCCGTTTTATAACGGACCACCCGCAAATAGGACTCCTCGTCTGTGTCGGGGTCGCCAACATTAAGGAGTTGCAGCACCTCCCCCTCGGCAATAATGTTGGTCGCTTCGGCCATGACTTGCATGACCTGCATCGACCCGACTTCAACCATCATTTGAAAAGAGCGCGAATAAAGGAAGTCACCAACCAGAACGGACGCGGCGCTGCCAAAGACGGCATTGGCGGTTTGTTTTCCGCGGCGCATCGACGATTCGTCAACAATATCATCATGGAGCAGTGTTGCGGTATGGATAAATTCGATGACGGCAGCCAATTCTCTTGATTTGTCTGGATCTGCAGAGAAGTGTCCACTTGCTAACAGAACCAGTAACGGTCTTAATCGTTTACCCCCTGCGCCGATGATGTAGTTGGATATCTGGTTGACTAGTACAACATCCGAGGCGAGCTTGTGCCGGATAACGCCGTCAACGGCGGTCATGTCTGCGTCGATGACCCGACGAATGTCTTCCAAGCTAACGGGGTTCTGGGCGCGGTTCATCAGGGCGTGCGGGAAAAAAATGCCAAAAAAAGGTCTGGAAAGTGGGGCGTAAGCCCCTGTTTTGATGTGGGAAAGCCGTTTGACTACTGGCTGCTCGGTGCGTATAATAACCGGTTCTGTTCGGCTTTCCTCCGCCCTGACACATGCTCGGGCGTGGCGCCGCAATGGAAACAATCAACTTTTTGGAGTTCAACCATGTACGCGGTCATAAAAACCGGGGGCAAGCAGTATCGTGTTGCCGCTGGTGAAAAAATTAAAGTAGAACAGATACCGGCAGACGTGGGCGCGCAGATCGTTTTGGATCAGGTGATGATGATGGGAAGC
>JANOEV010000349.1:0-8219 GCA_031413695.1 Burkholderiales bacterium | reverse complement strand
CGGCGCGGCGGACGCCAAGGCCAAAGGCAAGATTGTCATGGCCACGGTCAAGGGCGATGTGCACGACATCGGCAAAAATATCGTCGGCGTGGTGATGCAGTGTAACAACTATGAGGTTGTCGACCTCGGTGTGATGGTGCCCGCCGAGAAAATTCTGGCCGCTGCGATCGAGCACAAGGCAGACATCATTGGTCTTTCCGGTTTGATTACGCCGTCATTGGAAGAGATGGCGCATTTCGCCAAAGAAATGCAACGGCTGGGCTTTACCATTCCGCTGTTGATCGGCGGCGCGACCACATCGCGTACCCATACCGCCGTAAAAATCGAGCCGCACTATAAGGGGCCGGTGGTGTGGGTGCCCGATGCATCACGCGCGGTCGGCGTGTGCAGCAATTTGTTGTCGGATGATTTGCGTGACAAATACGTCGGTGATGTGCGCGACGACTATGTAAAAGTGCGCGAACAACACGCCAACAAAAAAGGCGTGAAGCTGGTGACACTCGAGGCCGCCCGCAATAACGCAACCAAGCTTGATTGGGCCGGCTACGCGCCACCAAAACCGGCATGGCTTGGCGTGAAAGAGATGAAAAATTTCCCACTCGAACAATTGGTGCCCTATATCGATTGGAGTCCGTTTTTTCAGACTTGGGACCTGTGGGGAAAATATCCGCAGATACTCGACGATGCGGTGGTGGGGGAGGCGGCTAAAGAGGTTTTTGCCAACGCACAAAAGATGCTCGACAAGATGATCAAAGGCAAATGGCTTCAAGCCAATGCGGTGTTCGGCTTCTGGCCGGCCAACACGACAGCATCGTGCCGCGATTCCGTCGAGGTCTATACCGACGAATCGCGCACAACGGTACTTAAAAAATTTCATCACCTGCGCCAGCAAAATGAGAAGCCCGCCGGCAACCCCAACCAGTGTCTGGCGGATTTTGTTGCGCCGATCGGCAGCCCCGACTATCTTGGCGGCTTTGCGGTCACCACCGGTATCGGCTGCGACGAACGCGCCAAAGCGTTTGAAGCGGCAAACGACGATTACAGCGCGATCATGCTCAAAGCATTGGCAGACCGGCTGGCCGAGGCATTTGCGGAATATTTGCACCAGCGGGTCAGGCGCGATGATTGGGGTTACGCCAAGACAGAGTCGCTGGGCGCCGATGAACTCATCGCCGAACGGTATGTTGGCATCAGGCCGGCACCGGGTTACCCGGCTTGTCCGGAACATTCTGAAAAAGCGCCGCTGTTTTCACTGTTGGATGCCACTGACCGAGCGGGCATTACGCTCACCGATTCGTTTGCGATGTGGCCGACCGCCGCGGTTGCCGGCTTCTATTATTCGCATCCGCAGTCGCAGTATTTTGCCGTCGGCAAGATCGACCGCGATCAGGTGGAGGATTACGCCAAACGCAAGGGCTGGAGTATTCCGATGGCGGAACGGTGGTTGGCGCCGAATCTGGGTTGATCAATTTGCCTGCCTTGGGTCAATTGGCCGGTTTGACCGCACTTTGGACGGCATTTCCGCGCTGTCATCTCATCGCTTCAGGCGTAAAATGAAATTCTGCAACAAATACAATTCATAAAAATCACCAAACGCGCGCAAAATGTCCACATCGAAAAATCTGGTTGGCTCGTACACCCATCTCCCGTCACCGATGAAATTCTATTTACTTTCGGTTCTTGCGATCATCTGCTGCGCCGTCCCATCGGCAATTTTGTCGTCGTGGGCGTGGAAATCGGTCGGCCTGGAAGGTATTCCATTGGCGCTGGCGACCGTGTTTAGCGCGATGGTGCTTGCCACGGCGTTGTTCTCATTGCTTTCTTATATTGGCAAAGCGCTGAAGCTTACCAAGTAAGCACGTTTATTGGCGGGGCTTTTCAGGCAAAAATGTCTGAAAACAACCGCCAATCAACGAGTTTCGGTTTTAGTTGGGACGTTGGGTGCGCCAAGGTAGTTCAAGAGGCGTAGCGTGTTGGCGACGGGTGAAGATCGGCATGCCTACAGTGCTACCAACCGATCAGCAATCCGGTCGTCCGCAATCAACCCGGCCAATTCATCGCGCAGTCGCGCACTTTCACCCATCGCAAACCGCCAGTACCTGAGTCGCCCCTCGTAATCATCGACGTAACGGGTGAAGTCATTTCGATCCGGTAATTTTTTCATGGGCAGCCGATCAAGGTATGCGCGCGAAGGCGAAACCAGCACCACATTGTCCAGCCACGCGCCTTGTGCCTTGCGCCACGGTAGCATTTTGTCGAGCCAACCCGGCACAATCTTGTTGGTGAAATGCGGATACAGCACCAGGCCTTCGCGTTGGGCATACGGCAGGTGCAGGTGGTAATCAATAATGCCGCCATCCCAATAGGTTCCCTCCGATGCGCCGGCAATGTGTTTGACCCCTTCGAGGATCAACGGAATCGAGCCTGAGGCAATCAGGGCGTCGCCAAAATTGGCTTCGTTCAGTCGCGCATACTCGGTATGGAACGGATCGAATTTCTGGCGGTCGCCATGCGCACTGCGCGCATCGCCGGCAAACGTGGTTAGGTCGGCATCACCACCATAAAACCAGGTGCGATCCAGAAAATGCCGCAAGTGCCGCCTTCCCGCCATGTTGGCGAGTGCGGCGAGCGCGTAACCCGCATGGGTGCGGCCGCGCTGTTCGCGCGCCAGAATGCCCTTGCCGCGAACCGCCAGCACGTGCAGGCGGTAGTGCGGATGTGACAGAACATCGTGGATGCGCCCGACAAACAGATTGTTGATCAGATCACGCGCATATGCCGTGATGTAAGCTGCGTTCACACGGCGCGGATAGTATTGCTCGCTGTAGGCGTTGGCAAATGCGGTCAGTGTTGTGCGTGTCTCGTCGGCGGAAAACACGCCAGCGTGATTGCCACGGCATACCGCCGCAAATCGCCACGCCCCGATCGAGGCGCCGATCAAATCAATCGGTGTCCGGCGTTTTGCGAAACCTTGCGGTAACCAGTCGGCAAACAGCCACTCATCAAGTTTGGCCAGTCCGAGCCCCTTGGGGCCGCCCGCGGCACCCGGCACAATCGCAATATCTTCCGGGCGCAGGCCGTTTTGACGAATATGTGCAATTGCGCGCGGACCCGCCTGAATGGACAGCATATTCATCCGGCGAGCTTGCTGTCAACAAAATCAAAATAGCCCCGCAGCACCATCTCGGGCGCCTCGATTTGCGGGTAGTGGCCGATGCCGTGCAGCAACATGATGTCGGCTTCTGGAACGAGTTGCCGGTAACGTTCCGCCATGTGCCTGCCAGAAACAGGGTCGTCGGCGCCGTCGATCAATCGTATCGGTATCTGCGCGTGAAGCTGGTCACCCTTGGCGTTGATGAGCGCCCCCACCCAGCGCGTACGGTAACGACGGCGTTCACGCATATATTCGATGAGTTTTGGAAATACCAGCAGGCCATTGCTTTCATTGATCAGCGCCCACATCGCATCGATTTCCGCCTTGGTCGGCGGCGTATTACGACCAAAAATATTGGTCATGTTGACGGCAAAACGCGCCTTGGTGGTGCGTTTAGCGACCATCGGTCCAAATGGTGAAAGCAACAGGCGCTGCACAAACCGCGGCCGGTGTGTCTCGGGGAACAGCCCGCCGTTCAACAAGCAGATGCTTCTGAGTTCGACCCTGGCCGAGCCGTCCTGCGCGCGCGCCAGCAGTTCCTGTGCAACCGTGTCACCGTAGTCATGCGCCATGATGTGATATTGCGCAATATTGAAGCGCAGCAACAACTCTTCACATAAATCGGCCTGATCGAGGATGCTGTATGGGTAGTCGAGCGGCTTGGCGGAAAAACCGAAGCCGAGCAAATCGGGGGCAATCAGGGTAAACCGTGCCGCCAGTTGCGACCACATGGGCGACCAATCCCACGACGCGGTTGGAAACCCGTGTATCAACAGCAACACCGGCCGGTCGTTGATGCGTGGCAGCTCGCGAACCGATCGTCGGAAGAATACGCGGTGGGACCGGTGCGGAAAATACTCCCCGCCGGTCCGCCAGTCTTCAAGTGAAAAAAAAGCATTGGTCAAAATACGGTTGCCGGTGTGTTTTTCTTGGATACTATTATCGTTAAAAACCACACGCCCAGAAAAATAACCATGTCGCAGCTTTTTTCGCCGTTTTCACTTCGTCAAATACCATTCAAGAACCGTGTGTTTGTGTCCCCGATGTGCCAGTACTCTTGTGTTGACGGCATGCCAAACGACTGGCATCTGGTGCATTTGGGCGGGCGCGCAGTGGGCGGCGCGGCATTGGTGATGACCGAGGCGGCGTCGGTCACCGCGGATGGCCGCATTTCGCCCGAGGATGCCGGTATTTGGCACGACGCACAACGCGATGCGTGGAAACCGATTGCCGCGTTTATCCGTGCCAACGGCAGCGTACCGGCGGTCCAGCTGGCACACGCCGGACGCAAGGCGTCGACCTATGCACCATGGCGCGGTAGCGGCAAGGTCGATCAGGACCGCGGTGGTTGGCCGGTGGTCGGGCCGAGCGACAATGCGTTTTCCGAAAAATATCCGGTGCCGCATGAAATGAGTGTGAGCGAGATTCGCGCAATGATCGATGCGTTTGCCGCCGCCGCAAAACGATCGCTCGATGCCGGTTTTGAGGTGGCTGAAGTGCATGCCGCACACGGTTATTTGGCGCATCAGTTTTTGTCGCCGTTTTCCAATCTGCGTCGGGATCAATACGGCGGATCGCTCGAAAACCGAATGCGTTTTTGTCTCGAGGTCTCAACCGCCGTCCGCGACATTTGGCCGGCCGACTGGCCGGTGTTTGTGCGCATCTCGGCCACCGACTGGAAAGAGGGCGGCTGGGATTTGGCGCAGTCGATTGTGTTTGCGAAAGAAGCCAAACGCATCGGCATCGATCTGATCGACGTCTCGTCCGGCGGTGGCGTGGCTGACGCGAAGATGACCGTACGGCCCGGCTATCAGGTCCCGTTTGCTCGTGCCATTCGTGAGCAGGCGGGTTTTGCCACCGGCGCGGTTGGGTTGATCACCGAGCCGGTGCAAGCAGAGCAAATCGTCGCCGACGGTGACGCGGACTGCGTTTTTCTGGCGCGCGCATTGTTGCGCGATCCGTATTGGCCGTTGCACGCGGCGACGTCACTGGGTGTGGCGGTAAAATGGCCTGATCAATACAAACGTGCGACGGTAAACGCGTTTGGCAAATGAACTGTGGGCAGTAGAATGACCTGCCGCAGAATGGCGTGATTGGTGTACAAATAGAAATCGGAACCCCAAATGATCGACCTCTATTACTGGCCAACACCAAACGGCCATAAGATCACCATGTTTTTGGAAGAGGCAAAAATGGCCTACAAGATCATCGGCGTCAATATCGGCACCGGTGAACAATTCAAGCCGGACTTCCTGAAAATTTCACCCAACAATCGTATGCCGGCGATTGTGGATCACGCGCCGGCAGACGCCACGGCGCCGATCAGCGTATTTGAGTCCGGCGCAATCCTGTTATACCTCGCCGGCAAAACCGGGAAGTTTATTCCGAAGGACTTGCGCGGGCAGGTTGATACGTTGCAATGGCTGATGTGGCAAATGGGCGGGCTTGGTCCGATGCTCGGCCAGAACCATCATTTTGCCAATTACGCCCCGGAAAAAATTCCGTATGCGATTGATCGCTACACAAAGGAAACGTCGCGTCTGTACGGCGTATTAAACAAACAACTCGCCACCCGTGTCTTCATCACCGGCAGGCAATACACCATCGCGGATATGGCGTGTTATCCATGGATCATGCCGGAACGGCAGGGCCAGGATATGAAGGACTTTCCGCATTTGGCGCGCTGGCACGCCTTGATCAAGGCGCGTCCGGCCACGACCCGGGCATACGCAAAAAAAGATGTTGTAAATGGCACGCCGGTGGCCGCCATGACAGACGCGCAACGCAAGATACTGTTTGGTCAGGACAAGTCGACGATCAAACCATAGATGACAGTGGTCACCAACAATAAAAAACGCCGCATGTTTGCGGCGTTTTTTTGACAAATCGTCGTTACTTCGTGGGCTACTTCTTGTTCAATTCGGCGACATAGGCGTTGAATTCTTCGACCGCTGCATTCGCCTGATCAACTGTCGCTTTTGCCAGTTTATTCATGTCGTCGCGATACGCCATGAGGCAATTGCGGTAGGCGTCGATTTCTTTGACAAATTGTTTTTGCTGGGTGTTGCTGGCGAGTTTTCCAAGCGCCTCGGGACCTTTGCATTGATGTTTCGGCGGCGGCAGGGTCGAGGGGGCTGGGGCGGTTGGTGCCGGCGCCACGGGCGCGGCGGCCTTTTTTTCTTGTGCCACAGCGGACATTGACAACATGGCTGACAATAAAACGACGTGTATTTTTTTCATAACAAATCCTTAATGGCGAAAAAGTCAGCTGGCCGCTTTATGGGTGACATTAAAGCCGGCGTCGGCTTCAGCCAGCCAGTTGCGGACGGATTTCAAAATGCCATCGCGATTCAGCATGCAATCAGCCAACAAGACGGCCGGGTCGCCGTGCTCAACAAAGTGGTCAGGCAACCCTAGGTGGAGAACCGGTAGTGTCAGGCGTTGTTCAGCGAGGGATTCGGAGACGGCGCTTCCCGCGCCGCCCATGACCACATTTTCTTCAATGGTCACGATTACATCATGGGTGGTGGCGAGTTTGAAAATCAGGTCATGGTCGATCGGTTTGACGAAGCGCATGTTGGCAACGGTTGCATTCAGCTCTTCTGCCGCATCCAACGCCGGTTTGACCATTGAGCCGAATGCCAGAATCGCAATGCGCGTTTTCTTTGGGCCGACCGCAAATCCCTTTGCCTCGTGTAAAACCACGCCGCGGCCAATTGGCAGCGTGACCAGCGCCTTGTCAATCACCACGCCGGGTCCGGCGCCACGTGGGTAACGCACCGCCGACGGCTGATCGATTTTCATGCCGGTGGTGAGCATTTGCCGGCATTCGTTTTCATCTGCGGGGGTCATTACCACCAAGTTGGGAATGCAGCGCAAGAACGACAGGTCAAATGCGCCGTGGTGGGTGGGTCCATCGGCCCCAACCAGACCGCCGCGATCCAATGCAAAAACAACCGGCAGGTTTTGAATCGCAACGTCGTGAATCAGCTGGTCGTAGCCACGCTGCAGAAATGTTGAATAGATCGCCAACACCGGTCGCATGCCGTCAGCCGCCAATCCGGCGGCAAATGTCACCGCGTGTTGTTCGGCGATGGCGGTATCAAAATAGCGATCGGGAAATTCTTGTGAAAACCTGACCAGGCCCGATCCTTCCCGCATCGCGGGCGTGATGCCGATCAGGCGTTTGTCGGCCCGCGCCATGTCACAGATCCAATCGCCGAAGATCTGGGTATAGGTCGGCTTTGGCTTGGCGTCCGGTGCCAGTACGGCTTAACCAGTCCGATTTTTGGATCAAATTTTGGTGGCCCGTGATAATTGATCGGATCATCCTCGGCGAGTTTGTAGCCCTGGCCTTTTTTGGTGACCACGTGTAAAAACTGCGGACCGTCGAGTTGTTTGATGTTGTTGAGTGTATCGACCAGCACATCAACATTGTGGCCATCGATCGGGCCGGTGTAGTTAAAACCAAATTCTTCAAACATCGTCGAGGGTGTGATCATTCCCTTGGCGTGTTCCTCCAGCTTCTTGGCAATTTCTTTGAAGGTCGGTGTGTATTGAAGCGCCTTTTCCGCGGTCTTTTTGGTCGCCGCATAAAACTGGCCCGACATCAGCTTGGCAAAATAATTGTTAAGCGCGCCAATCGACTCCGAAATCGACATGTCGTTATCATTCAAGATCACGATGATATTTTCGCGGCCCACGTTGTTCATCGCCTCAAACGCCATACCGGCTGTGATGGCGCCGTCACCGATGATTGCCACCGCATGGCGCCGCTTGTCGCCAACCGCACCTGAAAGCCGCGCCGCGACGGCCATGCCAAGCGCGGCCGAAATCGATGTCGATGAATGCGCGGTGCCGAAGGTGTCGTAAATCGATTCTTCACGCCGCGGTGAAAGCGGCATCTAATTGATGAGTGGATCCTTCATAGAAGTTGAAGTTTGCAGCTCCGGCAACACCGAACCACCATGATGGACGGGTGTATTGGGTATCCTGTGCCTGAAGCGATGTCTGCATGCCGATTAGCATAAAAGCACTTATAACAACGCCTTTAGCGATCAGGTTA
>JANOEV010000348.1:0-2191 GCA_031413695.1 Burkholderiales bacterium | reverse complement strand
GCAGTCGGCGCGGTGAGTCTGCCTAGTTGCGCGACTGATCAACCAGTTTGTTCTTTTTGATCCACGGCATCATTGAGCGCAACTTCTCACCCACCTCTTCAATCGGGTGTTCGCGCAGCAAACGGCGTCGTGCATTCAAGGTCGGTGCACCGGCCCTATTTTCGAGGATAAACGACTTTGCATATTCACCGGTTTGAATGTCCTGCAGAATCGCCTTCATCACTTTTTTGGTCTCCTCTGTGATGACGCGCGGCCCGCTCACATATTCACCATATTCGGCGTTGTTTGATATGGAGTAATTCATGTTTGCAATGCCGCCTTCATAGATCAAATCGACAATCAGTTTGGTCTCGTGCAGGCATTCAAAATAAGCCATTTCAGGCGCGTAACCGGCCTCGACCAACGTCTCGTAGCCGGCCTTGATAAGTTCGACAATGCCGCCACACAATACCGCCTGTTCGCCGAACAAGTCGGTTTCGGTTTCTTCGCGAAAATTGGTTTCGATCACACCGCCGCGCGAGCCACCATTGGCTTTGGCGTATGACAACGCCAGGTTTTTTGCCTTGCCCGAGTTGTCACGCCAAACGGCGATCAGCGATGGCACACCACCGCCGGCAACATAGGTCGAACGCACCAAATGGCCGGGACCTTTGGGGGCAATCATGATGACATCGAGGTCGGCACGCGGGGTGAGCACGCCGTAATGAACGTTAAAGCCATGGGCGAATGCAAGTGCCGCGCCCTTCTTGATGTTGTCGTGGATTTCAGCTTTATACACGTCACCGATGTTTTCATCCGGCAACAACATCATCACCACATCCGCGGTCTTGACCGCATCCGCGACTTCAGCAACCTTCAGTCCGGCTTTTTTTGCCTTGTCCCACGACGCGCCACCTTTGCGCAATCCGACTGTGACTTTCACACCTGAGTCACTCAGATTTTGTGCGTGCGCATGGCCTTGCGAACCATAACCAACGATGGTGACTTTTTTGCCCTTGATCAGTGAGAGATCACAATCTTTGTCGTAATACACTTTCATTTTGTTTTCCTTTTTTCCTGAACTTAAATCAACGTGCGGCCAATCAATCCGGCAATCACCACAAACGGCGGTGCCGTGATCCGATCATTCGCGCGCCCACATAATTGCAACGTCAAGCCTTGACGATCCATTCACCGCGACCCAAACCGCACGCGCCGGTCCGCACCGCCTCAAGAATCAGCGCGCGGTCAATGGCCTCCAAAAAGGCATCGAGTTTGTCGCCGGTACCGGTCAGTTCAATCACAAATGTTTTTTCGGTAACGTCGATCACGCGGGCGCGAAAAATGTCCGCGGTGCGTTTGAGCTCCTCGCGATCCTTGCCGACGGCGCGAACTTTCACCAGCATCAATTCACGCTCAACGTGTTTACCCTCGTTGAGATCAACAATCTTAACCACATCAACCAGCTTGTTGACCTGCTTGGTGATTTGCTCGATGACATCGTCCGAGCCGGATGTGACGATCGTCATGCGCGACAGGGTCGCGTCCTCGGTCGGCGCCACGGTGAGTGATTCGATGTTGTAACCGCGTGCGGAAAAAAGCCCGGCAACCCGCGACAACGCACCGGATTCGTTTTCAAGCAAAAGGGAAAGAATGTGCCGCATCGTGTTTTCGTCGTGTTTTTGTTGGGCTGGATTCGAATTCTCATGCCGGATCAACGCAGGTCGATTCAGCGCAGGATAAAACGTTTTCTACAGGTCTTCGGCAAGAATCATTTCCGAAATTCCCTTGCCGCCTGGCACCATCGGAAACACGTTCTCGGCTTGATCGGTCTGGAAGTCCATAAACACCAGGCGTTTTTTCATCGCAAACGCCTCTTTCAAGGCGCCCTCAACATCACCGGGCTTTTCGATTTTCATGCCGACATGCCCGTAGGCCTCGGCGAGTTTCACAAAATCCGGCAGCGCGTCCATATAACTTTCCGCATGACGGTTACCGTGGAAAAATTCCTGCCATTGCCGGACCATGCCGAGATAGCGGTTGTTGAGCAATATCACCTTGATCGGCAGGTCGTACTGCTTGCAGGTCGACAATTCCTGAATATTCATCTGGATCGATCCTTCTCCGGTGACACACGCGACCTCCGCATCGGGATACGCAAATTTGCAGCCCATTGCATAGGGTAAGCCGACACCCATGGTGCCAAGCCCGC
>JANOEV010000347.1:0-6577 GCA_031413695.1 Burkholderiales bacterium | reverse complement strand
CTTCACCGCTGGTCTTTAACTCGACCTGTTTGCCGAGCTTGGCGGCAAGGTCGCGCAACATACGCGGGAATCGATTAAACACAAACGACATTGGAATCATGCGGATCGACATCACCGCTTCCTGCAGATCACGTGTGTTGCGCTCGAGATCAGACAAACCGCCGATGATATTTTGGTCCTTGGCCGGGTCGAGTGCCTGCGCCTTTTGCGCCAACATCGCCTGGGTGATCACCAATTCACCAACCAGGTTGATCAGCTGATCAACCTTCTCAACCGACACACGCAGTGTGGCGGATTCGGCGGGTTGCGGTTTTTCGACTCGGGCAACTGCTTTTGCAACGGCGACAGGTGGTGTCGACGCGGCTTCGCTTGGTTCCTGTGCCGCCGCCGGCAGGGTCGCGGGGTCGACAAAGAATCCATAGCCCAATTCTGCTTCCGATTTAGCCGGTGAAGCCGCCTTTGGCGTGACATCCTGGATGACAACTTTATCGCGGTCAACATAAAACGTGAACAGGTCCATCAAATCGCCGTCAACGCTGGTGGTCTCGACGCGAAAGTGCCGTTTGCCATCGTCGTCCGGCTTGCCATCATCGGAGGCAACCATCGAACCTATGTCCGGGATTTCCGAAAACAGGTTGACCAGATTGTCCGCAAATGACGGATCCGTAAGCGGTCCGACGTGGACATCCAACAGTCGATTGACGATTGCCGGAACGTTTTTTGCCGTGTTACCCGACGAATCGGGCTGGGACGCGTGACTGGCAACGCCGGTCTGCGACAAGCGGCGTAACGCCGAAATCAGGCTGGCGGTTGCAATCGGCTCGCCCGCACCGCTGTTCTGGTGTCGTGCCAATTGTGCGGTAAGTGCGTCACCCGATTGCAAAAGACAATCGACCATTTCGGTGGTCAATTGCAGTTCATGCCGGCGGGCGAGATCGAGCAGGGTTTCCAATTCGTGGGTTAACTCGGCAATGTCGGAAAAGCCGAACGTCGCCGCCCCGCCCTTGATCGAGTGGGCCGCACGAAAAATCGCATTCAGGTCTTCGTCAGAAGCGGCGTCAACGTCAATGGCGAGCAGCAGCGACTCGTAGTTGGCGAGGTTTTCACCCGCCTCTTCAAAAAATATCTGGTAGAACTGCGAAAGGTCGAACTCGTCCGCCGCCTGCTGAATACCCGGATTGGTGATTTCACCCATAGCCGCCTCTTTATTTATTTCAGTTGTGTTGCGTTCTAACGAATGACTTTTTTGACGACTTCGATCAGCCGCATCGGATCAAACGGCTTGACCAGCCAGCCGGTGGCACCTGCCTCGCGCCCCTTTGCCTTCATGGCGTCCGACGATTCGGTTGTCAGGATCAAAATCGGTGTGGTGCTGTAGGCGGGCAGTCCGCGCAACGCCTTGACAAGGCCGATGCCGTCGAGATTCGGCATGTTTTGATCGGTCAATACCAGATTGACGGTTTTTTCGCGCGCGCGCTCGAGACCCTCACGCCCATCGGCCGCCTCGATCACCTGATAGCCGGCATTCTTGAGCGTAAAGGCGACCATTTGGCGAATGGACGGCGAATCATCAACGGTAAGAATCGAAAACATGTTTGCTCCTGCTTTAATTTTGGTCGTCTTGAATAAATTCAGTGAATCAGTCAACAGCTTGAATCAACACACAATCTTGTTAGAACAACTCGACCGAACCAACACCCACATCGTGTTGTTGCACCGGTTGGTGTGGAAAGCCATGGGTCACCACCGGAATCGATTCCGTACTCCCGCTCTTCGGCATATCACCGTCATTCTTGAGTTCAGCCGGTGTTTCGCCGTCACCACCGAGACCATCTGCCGTCGCGTTTAATCGCTGCCTGGCACCATTGACCAATTGTGTGGCAAGGTCGTGAAACTGCATGGCGGTAATTGCCCGGTTGATTGCGCCGAACGCCGGGGTTGTCACCCATCTGGGATCGATTCCGGCGATCGAGTGTTGGATATCGGTGAAACTCGCCAACAGTTCGGCTGCGGCGTCGTTGACGATCCCCTCAAGCCGCCCAAGATCAGACACCACAGCCGCAATCTGCGCACATGCGCGCTGCGCGGCGGCCGGTTGAAACGCGGGTGCATCGTCATTCAGCAAAGTCATGTTTGGATCCGGATACAGGGTTTTCAGGGTCCATGCGAATAAAACCGCCCGGATCAGCGTGATAAACTCATTCGTAAATAAATTTCGGGTTAAAACAGCCGCGATTTCACGACGACCCTGGACAAAGCGGCCGATGTTTTCCGCCTGCAACGCATTCTCAGCTGGATTCGGTTGGCTGGAAACGATGAAAAACCGGCAATATCACGGCTATTTCACGGTTTAGCTTCCGGCTGTTTTGATTGACCCGATTTTAGAAACACCGGCCTGTTCGGTATTAACCCGCCCGAGCCGCCTTTGGCAGCAAGACGGCACTTCGACACCGCAATTAGCCCGCGGGCATGACACCATAAATGGCCGACGACAAATCCACCGTGCAACGAATCCTGGTTGTTGAAGACTCCGAAATGGATTACGAGATCCTGCTGGCGACGCTGTCACGGGGCGGCCGGTCGGTGTGGGGCAAACGCGTTGAGACCGAGTCCGAAATGAAGGCCGCACTCGCCGCCGAAACATGGGACGCTGTTATTTCCGACCACAATTTGCCGCAGTTCAGCTCCGAAGGCGCGCTGGCCACGCTAAAAGCATCCGGGCAGGACTTGCCGTTCATCATTGTGTCCGGTGATATCGGCGAGGATGTGGCGGTCGAAGCCATGCGTAATGGCGCCGATGACTACCTGATCAAGGGTCGCACCAAACGGTTGTCAGCGGCACTGGCACACGCGGTCGACGCGGCACGTACCCGTAACGAACGCCGCCTTGCCGAGGTCGCATTGGTCAACTCTGCCGCCAAACTGCGGCAACTCGCATTGCATTTGGAAACGGTCAAGGAGCGCGAACGCGCCCTGCTTGCACGCGACTTGCAGGACAACGTTGCCACCAATCTGACCGCAGCCACACTACTGCTGGCCCACCTGCGACGACAATTACCGGCGGCCAATGACAACGCGGCCGGACCCGACGTTGCCACGCTGCAGGAGATCGAGACGATGATCAGCAATGCAATACAGCATTGCAACAGTTTGACCCAGGGCCTGCGGCCGGACCTGCTCGATTGCGGTCTGATCGCGGCGGTCGAATGGCAGGTCGGGGAATTCAGCAAACGCACCGGTATCGCATCACATTTTGAATCGAACCGGGATGAAGTCGCGCTCGATGACGCCGGCGTGCTGGCGGCGTTCCGGTTTGTCGAAGAAGCGCTCGACAATATTCATAAACACGCCCGTGCAACCAGCATTGAGTGCATTGTTTTTACCGGCGCCGACAATGTGACCATCGAGGTGTCTGACGACGGCGCCGGTTTTTCGGCGGCCGATCTCGAGCGTACCGGGCGTTTTGGTCTGATTGAAATTCGCGAAAGACTCGCCTCACTCGACGGCGAACTCGACATTTCGTCCGGCGAGGTCCCCCACCCGCGCGGCGCCACCGTCATGCTGACATTGCCGTTCAAATCCGCTGAAACGCCGGCCGGACAAAACGACGGGGCCGCGCATGACTAGAATCGTATTGGTCGACGACCATGCGCTGATCCGGCGCGGTCTGCGCCTCACGCTGGAGGAATGCGCCGACTTCACGGTGGTGGGCGAGGCCAGCGACTATACCGAATTGCGTGCGCTGATGAAAACGGTCGAGGCCGATGTCTATCTGGTGGACGTCAACCTGCCCGGCAAAAACGGCATTGAGATCATCAAAATACTGCGCGACGAAGACGCCGGCTTTCGGTCGCTGGTCCTGTCGATGTTCCCCGAGGACCAGTATGCCGTGCGCGCACTGAAAGCCGGTGCATTTGGCTACCTTAACAAGGCAAGCGCGCCGGAAAAATTGATTGAGGCGGTGCGGCGCGTCAGCAGCAACCGCAAATACATTAGCGCGGAAATCGCCGAGGCACTTGCAAACAGCATGGGCGGTGATGACGACGAACTGCCGCACACCAAACTGTCGGATCGCGAATTCCAAACCCTCAAACTGATGGCATCGGGTAAAAAACTGTCTGATATTGCCGTGGCGTTGTCACTCTCACCCAAGACGGTCAGCGTCTATCGCGCAAGACTGCTCGAAAAAATGGGCATGCAAAACAACGCCGAGCTGACACACTACGCGTTGAAAAACGGGCTGGTCGACTAATCCGGCCATTTTTGGCGTCGGCGCGCCAATCCGGTTCAACTTCCCGCAAAAAATGCCGAATAACTGCTGGTATGGCGTGCTGCCATGATTTCCAACAGGTCCGGCTTTGAAGTTATTTCCATCATTTTTGATCATGCGTTATCGCACCGGTGTCACCTGGCTGCATTCGCTGACGCCGCGTGCCAACAGCGTCCGCCTGAAGCTGCTGCTGTTGGTCGCGATCAGCGCGGCAGTCGGCTTTTCAGCCAATATCGTCATCATCGGCATCAACGAGCACGCATCGAAAGCACGCGAAGTCAGCGCCCGTATCGGGGTACTGGCCGAAGCGCTGGGCAACAGCGCCGCGCTGTTGACGGTCGACCCAAACGGCGCTGCACAACAGGTGATCTCCAGCGCACTGGCCATTCCGGAGGTCGACGCCGCTGCGCTGTTTGATCAAAACCTGTTGCTGGTGGCACAGCATGGCACCAACGTCGAGGTTGGTGCTTTCGAGAAAAAGATACGTTCGCCGGATTTCAACCGGACGGCGGTTGAATCAACCACAAACACCGGCGATTCAACCCTGCTGGTCAGGCGACTTACCGCAAACGACAATGACGCCGGTTACCTCCTGCTTCAATATGCACAGGCACCGCGCATCGAGGTGATTATTGCCGAATTTCAGATGCTGGTTGCGGCCTCGGTGGCCGCGTTTTTTGTCATGATGGTGCTGGTGTATATCCTGACCGCGCGGGTGTTTTCACCGCTCAATATGTTGAACCGCGTGGCGCGTGATATCGCCATTGACAAAAATTATGCGCGGCGTGTGACACGCCAGTCGAACGATGAAATTGGCGAAGTGGTCGATGAATTCAACAATATGCTTGCGGAAATCGAAATGCGCGACGATGTGCTGGAGCGTTACGGCAAGATGCTCGAATCCGAGGTTGAACAACGCACCATGGAATTGACCATGGCCAAAGACGCCGCCGAGGAAGCGAGCCGCGCAAAGGGCCAGTTCCTGGCAAACATGAGTCACGAGATCCGCACACCGATGAACGGCGTGTTGGGCATGATCGAATTATTGCTGGCGACGCAACTGCAGGATCGACAGCGGCGCTACGCCGACACGGTCAGAAGTTCGGCCGAGTCACTGTTGCACATCATCAACGACATTCTTGATTTCTCAAAAATTGAAGCCGGCAAACTTGAACTAGAGAACATTGCATTTGATCCGCGCCGCCTGGTTGAGGACGTGACCACGCTGTTCGGCGAACAGGCCTACCGCAAAGGCGTCGAACTTGCCTGCGTGATTGCAGCCGATGTACCGTCGAGTGTCAAGGGCGACCCCTACCGGATCCGCCAGGTGCTGACCAATTTCCTGAGCAATGCCGTCAAATTCACCGACAACGGCGACATCACCGTATCACTTGCATGTGGCGGGCTGGACGCCGGTCCGAAACAAGCCGGCAGGCTGCATTTTCTTGTCACCGATACCGGCACCGGCATGACCCGGGATGCACAGCAGCGCATCTTCACCGCCTTTACCCAGGGTGACTCGTCCACCACGCGCCGTTTTGGCGGTACCGGCTTGGGTCTGGCGATCGCCAAACAGCTGGTCAATGTGATGGGCGGTGAAATCCGCTTCAGCAGCGATAGCGGGCAGGGCTCCGCGTTCTCATTTGATGTGCCCTTGGCAATCGTCTCACCGGCCGCAGCCGGGATCGAATCAACCATCGCCTCGACCCTTGACGGCAAACATGTGCTGGTGGTCGAAGACAATCCAATCAATCGCAACCTGATGATCCAACAGTTGACGCTGGCGGGCATGCGTGTCACGGCGACGGCAAGTTGCGCCGAGGCGCTGGCGGCGCTTGACAGCAAGATTGACGATGCGATCGCCGGAGAATTTTTTGACATTGCCGTATTTGATATGAAACTTCCCGATGGTAACGGCATTGATCTCGCAACAACAGTCGCCAAGCGTATTGATGCGGCGGCGGAATTTGTCACGCCGCCTGCATTGCCCAATCGACAAATGGTATTCCCGATCATGTTGTTGAGCTCAATGATGAGCGACGGCATTTATGCCCGCGCCCGGCTTGCCGGTATCGCCACTTGTATTGTCAAGCCGATCCGGCAGGCCGATTTTCATCATGCGTTGGCCGACATGTTAAACGCCGCCGGCGACAATGTATTGGTACAGGCCGCTGTCATCAGCGCGGAATCAACCGGTGAGGACCCACAAATAAGTGACACCACAATCGCCGACAGTCCGAACGGCCACATGCGCGTGTTGCTGGTTGAAGACAACGCCACCAATCAGGAATTGGCGAAGGCCGTGCT
>JANOEV010000346.1:0-1936 GCA_031413695.1 Burkholderiales bacterium | reverse complement strand
TGCTGCACGAAACGTCGTAGAATCCGCGCAACGACCACCGTCCGCCCACTCCATCGGAATCATCTCAATGCCTGCCAAAAAACCCCCTGCCAAGAAATCGACTTCGAAGCCACCGGCGGGAAACGCTGTATCCCGCACCAGCAGGAAGAGCGCGGCGAAAGCGCCGGGCAAACAGGAAGTCATCAGACGCGTGGAAGACGCCGCCAACCAGCTCGGCACCATTACCGCCGCACAAAAGGCGGATGTACTGATCGAGGCGTTGCCGTACATACAGCGCTTTTGGGATAAGAATATTGTTGTCAAGTATGGCGGCAATGCGATGACGGATGTGTCGTTGCAAGAGGACTTTGCCGAGGACATCACACTGCTCAAACTGGTTGGCATGAATCCCGTGGTGGTACATGGCGGCGGCCCACAAATCAACTCGCTGTTGAGCAAGATCGGCAAAGAAGGCCATTTCATTCAGGGCATGCGGGTTACCGATGATGAAACGCTTGACGTTGTTGAAATGGTGTTGGGCGGTCTGGTCAATCAGGAAATCGTCACGCTCATCAACAAAGCCGGTGGCAAGGCCGTCGGTCTCACCGGCAAAGACGGGAACTTTATTCACGCGCGTAAGATGACGATCACCTCGGCGGAGGACAAGCGCAAGAAAATCGACATCGGCCTGGTGGGTGAAGTGGTGAAGATTGATACCGCCATTATCGATCTACTCGATTCCGAAGACTTCATTCCGGTGATCGCCCCGTTGGGTGTCGATGAAAACGGCACGGCATACAACATCAATGCGGACGTGGTGGCGGGGAAAATTGCAATCGCGTTGCAGGCCGAGAAACTTATCATCCTCACCAATACCAAAGGTGTGCTCGACAAACAAGGCCATGTATTGACCAATCTAACCGCCCAACGCATCCATGAGTTGGTTGCCGACGGCACCATCTCCGGCGGCATGATTCCCAAAATTGATTTCGCCCTTGATGCCGTCAAGAACGGCGTAAAAACCGCGCATATTATTGATGGCCGTGTGCCACACGCGCTACTGTTGGAGGTGCTTACCAGCGGCGGTGTGGGCACGCTGATCCGCGGCGCAAGCGCCAATCGGGGCACGTCGCGGTAAATCGAAACTGATTATCTGGCAACCTGTTTGAGGCACTTTTGCCCGGAACCGCCCGCCGATGAACAGGTTTGCTAGTCCTGTTTTTCTCCCATGAACCCCGTCACCAGACGGGCCAAGCCGAGCGCGAACCATGATTTTGCGCGTTGCCACAGACCGCGCTGCTGCCAGCGCGCGAAATTGAGCTGGATTGCGTTGCGCGCAATCTCATCCATTATTGATGCGCGCAGGTTTTCAGCAAACGCTGGATCTTGAACAACGATGTTTGCCTCGCGATTGAGCAGCAGACTAAACGGGTCAAGATTGGATGAGCCGACCGTCGACCAGAACCCATCTACAACCGCCACCTTGCCGTGCAACATGGCGGGTTGATATTCGTAAATCAGGATTCCCGCGCCCAATAACTTGTCATACAGGGCGCGCGAGGCCATTTGCATCAGCGGATGATCGGCCAGACCCTGCAGCAGAATGGTGACGACCACACCCCTGCGTGATGCCGCCATCAACACATTGCGGAGTCTGCGCCCCGGCAAAAAATAGGAATTCACAATCACCACATCTTTGGCTGCGCCGGCAATGGCCTGCCGATAGGCACGCTCGATGTCGCGGCGATGTCGAAA
This sequence comes from Burkholderiales bacterium, assembly GCA_031413695.1. GTDB lineage: Bacteria > Pseudomonadota > Gammaproteobacteria > Burkholderiales > Usitatibacteraceae > UKL13-2. Next base: position 202 of record JANOEV010000346.1, on the reverse strand, counting down.
GTTGTCGCGGGTGACAAATGCGAGCGCCGCGCCGCCGGTTGGTGAGGCAGAAACGACCGGCGGCACATAAATTGATCGTTTCGTTTTCCGGTAGAAGCGCTGGACCGCGCGCCATAACTGCTGGACGCTCGGGTAAATGTCAGCCAATACCGGCCCCTCGACGCGTGCCGCATAGTCATAACGCGGGTGGGTCGGCGAAAGG
>JANOEV010000345.1:0-5385 GCA_031413695.1 Burkholderiales bacterium | reverse complement strand
TGCTAACTAAGCAGGCTTTACAAGACAGCAAGTAGAGATAGATATGACTAGCTTATTAGTAACTATTTTTATATTAGGCTACGCTATCATTGCTTTTGAAACCCCATTAAAAATCAATAAAGCTGCTAGCTCGCTTTGGCTAGGTACGATCTGCTGGACCGTTTGGATCTGTTTTGAACCGACACAGGCCAGTCATATTAATCAGCATTTAGCAAAACATTTAGCAGAAATTTCACAAATACTTTTCTTTCTTATGGGAGCAATGACTATTGTTGAGCTAGTTGATGCTCATCAAGGCTTTACACAAATACACCCGTATACGGCAGCTCGCGTGCCGATTTTGCAATGCGCTCGAGCCAATCGTTGGGATTCTTCGGTGGGGCGGCGCTGGCAGTGGCCATCGAGCCGGCGGCAACAGCGCCCGCCAGCCAGCCACACAGACGTCCGATGACAAGACGGTTTTTCATGAAATACAAATCACGCCAGAGCAATTGATGACCTACTGACCGGCTGCGGTGCGCGGGGCTTCACGCCGCGCAGACGCCGCTTGGAACGCATTGGGATTGGCAAACTGGCGGTGAATGGCCAGATAGTCATTCACCCGTGTGTCGGTGCGCGGCGTTGCCGTTTGCACCGGTTGCGGCGCAATCTGCTGAACCGTTTGCATCGGCGCGACCACACCACTTTGCTGCTTCATCGCAATCACCGCGATCGCTGATACGGTAACAACCGACGCGGCCATCGCCATCGCCAGCCTTGTATTGCGGTGTGTTGACGTCACCTTGATTGCCGAAGGTGCGAGCACAGTTGGTTCGGCCACCAGCTTGGCAAAAATGGCGTCGGCGCACACGCGACGGCGTTGCACTTCGCCCAGCGATTCACCACGCAGCACATCACCGATCAAGTGATAACTGTCCCAGACCTCGCGGCGATCGTGATCCGCGCCGAGTTTGCGGATGGTCTCGACCGCCTCGTCGCGGTCCAATTCGCCATCCAGCAATGTTGATATCTTGTCATTCATATTGGCATTCTCCATTTTGCCCTTTTCCCCTGCTACTAACCACTTGGCCTGCGTGCAGCTACATCTGATGACAAGTCTGCCGCGTGCTGTTTTTGTCCCTGCTTATTGGTCCTGCTTATTGATCCTGCAAACGTATTCCAACTACCAACGTGTATCTTTATCGGTGCCCAACTGCGGCCGCAACTGCGTCGCAACCGCCTCACGCGCCCTGAAAATACGTGAACGAACGGTACCGATCGGGCAATCCATGATCTGGGCAATTTCTTCGTACGACAACCCTTCAATTTCACGCAGGGTGATCGCGGTGCGTAATTCTTCAGGCAGCGCGTCGATGGTGCGGGTGACAATTTCACCGATTTGTTTGCTCATCAATATCGAATCAGGCGTTGCCATATCACGCAGACCGGTCGCATCTTCAAAATTTTCCGCCTCTTCGGCGTCGTAGCCGGTCGAGGTTGGTGCGCGCCGCCCCTGACTGATCAGGTAATTTTTGGCGGTGTTGATGGCAATCCGATAAAGCCAGGTATAAAACGCGCTGTCGCCACGGAAATTGCCGATCGCACGGTACGCTTTGATAAACGCTTCCTGCGAAACGTCTTCAATTTCGGACTGGTTGCGAATAATGCGCGACAACAAACGTTCGACTTTGCGCTGGTATTTGATGACCAGCAATTCAAAGGCGCGTTTATCGCCGGATTGCACCCGTATGACCAACTGTTGATCGATCTCGCGATCGCTCATTGATGCTGCCCCTTTTGTTGCAGATGCAGAGTTCCGGTCGCCTTCATCCCGCGGTTTGTTAACGCCACGGACTTCAGCATGCTTGGAACCGGATAGCCCGCCTGATGTCAGACTGGTACGATCGCCAATTATAAACGCCGCCATCAACATTCTCCTATATTGCTTCGGTTTTTCCGCACCATTGGCAACCGCCACACCCACCCTGCGCCGGATGCATATGACGCAATCACAATGAACAGAACGGTATAGTGACAAAGCCAAAACAAAATAGTTCCGTTTTCGCCAATCGCGCCGCCATTGCGTCGACTTACCGCCCCTCAAAACAGACCACCCTCGATGCCCACCGGCCAAAAATACTATGACGTTTTGATCATCGGCTCCGGCCTGGCCGGCATTTCATTGGCGTTAAGACTTGCCGATACCCAAAAAGTTGCGCTGCTGACCAAAGGCGAATTGCTCGACGCCGCCAGCGCATGGGCGCAGGGTGGCATTGCCGCCGTGCTGGCGGACGACGATTCGCCGGAAAATCATATCCGCGACACCCACGTTGCAGGCGGCGGCCTATGCGATGACGATGCGGTCAGGTTCGTGGTCGAAAACGGCCGGCGGGCGGTCGAATGGCTGGTCGCCCAAGGTGTGCCGTTTACCAAGGATGAGCAGGACGATACCCAGCTGCATTTGACGCGTGAAGGCGGACATTCGCATCGACGTATTGTTCACGCCGATGACGCCACCGGCCGTGCGGTGCAAAAAACACTGGTGCAGCAACTCAAGTCACACCCGAACGTCGAAGTGCTCGAACACCGCATCGCGGTCGATCTGATCACCTCCAAACGGCTTGGGCGGGCAGACGAAAACCGCTGCTTTGGTGCCTACGTGCTCGATAAAACGACTGGACAGGTGGTCACCATTGGCGCGCGCTTCACCGCACTCGCCACCGGTGGCGCGGGCAAGGTGTATGTCTATACGACCAACCCGGATGTGGCCACCGGTGACGGCGTCGCCATGGGCTGGCGTGCCGGTTGCCGGGTAGCAAACATGGAATTTATGCAGTTCCACCCGACCTGTTTGTATCACCCGTCGGCAAAATCATTTCTGATCACTGAAGCCGTGCGTGGTGAAGGCGGCTATCTGCGTATTCCCACCGGCTATGAAAATGCCGGCGAACGCTTCATGCCCGCCCACGACGAACGCGCCGAGCTGGCACCGCGTGACATTGTTGCCCGCGCCATCGACTATGAAATGAAAAAACGCGGTTTGGATTTTGTGCATCTTGATATTTCGCACAAACCGGCGGCATTTTTACGTACACATTTCCCGAATATTGTTGAAAAGTGTCTTTCGCTGGGTATCGACATCACGCGTGACCCGATCCCGGTGGTGCCGGCGGCGCATTACACCTGTGGCGGCTTGGTGACCGATTTACGCGGTCGCACCGATGTCGACGGCCTGTATGCGTTGGGCGAAGTGTCGTGCACGGGCCTTCACGGCGCCAACCGGCTCGCGTCAAACTCATTGCTCGAGTGTCTGGTGTTTTCCGAAGCGGTACTACGCGATATGTCCACACAGTCACGCGCCGATACGCCCGCCCTGCCCGCGTGGGACGAAAGCCGTGTCACCAACGCCGATGAGGAAGTCATCATTTCGCACAATTGGGACGAACTCAGGCGCTTCATGTGGGATTATGTCGGCATCGTACGCACGGACAAACGACTGGCGCGTGCCAAACACCGCATCAATTTGCTCAAGTCCGAGGTTCACGACTACTACGCCAATTTTCGCGTGACCAATGATTTGATCGAATTACGCAACCTGCTGCAAACGGCCGAATTGATTGTTGACTGCGCAACCGCCCGCAAGGAAAGTCGTGGCTTGCACTACAGTCTGGACTATCCAACAACACTGGATAATGCGGTGGATACCATCTTGACACCTTGATCGCTCCCACCATTTAGGCGATTGATTTAAATACCATTGTTTTAAATACAAAAAATAAAATGACCCACGCACACGACCTGATTACATTGTCCACCGTTGCCGAAATACGCGCGCTTGAGAGCGCCTATGCGACCGCCCATCCGAATGTGTCGCTCATGCAAAAGGCAGGTGAGGCAATCGCAAAACACGCCGTCGCCATCCTCAAGAAAAACAAATCAAGCAAAAAAAATGTGTTGCTGCTGGTCGGGCCGGGCAACAACGGCGGTGACGCCTGGGTCGCGGCGGTCGCACTTCAACAAGCAAAATGCAATGTGACCGTACTGGCGCTCGGTGAGCAACAACAAACGGAGCCGGCAGCGACCAAGGCCAATGTATTGTTTGCCAAGAGCGGCGGTGAAGTCATCAAGTCCTGGCCAAAAAAACACGCATTCGATTTGGTCATCGACGGCTTGTTCGGCATCGGCATCAGCAAAGCGCCGTCTGGTGCCTTTGCCGACGTCATCACCAATTGCAATCGCGAACGCAATGACGGTCATCAGGAGACTCGCTTTACGGTGTTGGCCATTGATGTGCCAAGCGGCTTGGACGCTGATACCGGCGTTGCCTTTCAACCCGCCATCGAAGCCGACGAGACCATCACCTTTATCGGCGCCAAGCCGGGCCTGTTTACCGCGGATGGCGTGGATCACGCTGGCGCGGTGAGTGTGGAGACCATTGGTGTGGTGCGGCCAAAAGCAGAACACGGTAAAACGACAAACACGTTGTTGACACAGGCAATGGCATTGCCGCTCATCCCCTCGCGCCGGGCCAATTCACACAAGGGACACTACGGCAATGTCGGTATCATCGGCGGCGCCGAAGGCATGACGGGTGCCGCCGTGCTTTCCGCGCGCGCCGCCCTGCACATGGGCCCGGGCAAGGTTTACCTCGGTTTGTTTGACAAGGATCGACCGGTGTTTGATTCCTTGCACCCGGAAATGATGGTGCGCGATGCAAAGCTATTGAGCAAAGATGAAAATATGACCGCCTTTGCCGTTGGCATGGGCATGGGCGAGACCGGCTCGGCGTCGCTGATGGGCATGTTGTCACTCGATAAGCCGATGGTGATTGACGCCGATGCGATCAATACCATTTCGATAAACCCCAGCATCCGTGCAGCGTTTGAGACAAAAAAGGCTGAAAGTGTCCGTGTTTGCTTGCCTTTTATATTCACGCCCCACCCGGGTGAAGCCGCGGCCCTGTTGGGCAACAAGGCTGCCGACATTCAGGCAAACCGACTCGGTGCGGCCCTCGCCATCGCCAAACAATTTGCCGCCGTGGTGGTACTTAAAGGTGCGGGAACGGTGATCGCGCACCCGGACGGCCATTACGTCATCAACACCAGCGGCAATCCCGGCATGGCGTCCGGCGGCATGGGTGACGCACTGGCGGGTATGCTGGCCGCATTCTTGGCGATCGGCCTCGACGCATGGGACGCCGCATGCCTGGGCGTGTATTTGCACGGTGCCGCCGCCGATGCCGCGTTACAGCACGGCATGGGTCCGCACGGCTTGACCGCGTCTGATGTTATTTTTGAAGCGCGGTCGTTGCTGAACACCGGGCTGGATCATACGCACGGCGACTAGTTGTCGGGCTTACGGGTTGAATGCGCCCACAGATGCAAAACAATCGACCCTGGCCCCTTT
>JANOEV010000344.1:0-13453 GCA_031413695.1 Burkholderiales bacterium | reverse complement strand
CCCGCGTGTCCGGCTGGGTGGTTCGGCAAATGGCGGACATTAGGATGCAAGCCGTTGACATCGTAAAGAACGATACGCCTGAAACGCCATTGCGACGGTTCTGTCACGAGTTTGCCGAGTCAAAACTGGCGCTGGTTGGCCTCGCAATGCTGATCGTGGTTGTTATTGTCGCGATCGCCGCGCCGCTGATTTCGCCGCAAAACCCCTATGATCTGGCGCAGCTCGACATCATGGACGGCAAACTGGCGCCGGGCGAAAAATCCATGGCAGGGAAAATGTTTTTGCTCGGCACGGATGACCAGGGGCGCGATATGTTGTCTGGTATCTTTTACGGACTGCGGACTTCGCTTGGTGTTGGTGTTCTGTCGACCGTTTTTGCGCTCAGTATCGGTCTGGTGTTTGGCATGCTCGCAGCCTATTTCGGCGGCTGGGTTGATACATTGGTCATGCGCATTGTCGATATTCAGCTGTCGTTTCCGGCGATCTTGATCGCACTTATTTTGTTGGCGGTATTTGGCCAGGGTGTCGACAAGGTGATCATCGCGCTGATTACCGTCCAATGGGCGTACTACGCCAGGACAGTGCGCGCGTCGGCGCTGGTCGAGCGGCAAAAAGAATATGTCGAAGCGGCAACCGTGCTCGCGTTATCGAAGCCGCGGATTGTGTTCCGGCACATGCTGCCAAATTGTCTGCCGCCACTGATTGTGGTGGCAACCGTGCAGGTGGCCCATGCGATATCGCTTGAGGCAACACTGTCATTTTTGGGATTGGGTATGCCGATTACCGAGCCTTCGCTGGGGCTGTTGATTTCGAACGGCTTTACCTACCTGATGAGTGGCAAGTATTGGATATCGTTTTATCCGGGATTGGCGCTGCTGGTCACCATCATGTCGATCAACCTCGTTGCTGACCAGCTGCGCGACATTCTGAATCCGCGCCTCAAAAAATGACCGCAACCCTACTCGTCGATAATTTGCAAACACATTTCTTCACCAAGGCCGGCGTGGTGAAAGCCGTCGACGGTGTCTCGTTTTCGGTTGGACGCGGCGAAGTGATGGGGTTGGTCGGTGAATCCGGATCGGGCAAATCGATGACCGGTTATTCGGTTATGGGTTTGGTGGACGCGCCGGGCAAAATTGTTGGTGGACGCATCGTGCTTAACGGCATCGATGTCACGGCCTACAACAATGCCGAGTGGCGGACGCTGCGGGGCAACCGTATCGCCATGATTTTTCAAGACCCGATGATGACACTCAACCCGGTGCTGCGCATCGACACACAGATGATTGAGGCGATCACGGCGCACGAAAAAATAAGCCAAGCCTCAGCGCGTGATCGTTGCCGCGATGCGCTGACCAAAGTCGGCATCGCCTCACCAGACGAGCGGCTCACCGCCTATCCGCACCAGTTCTCCGGGGGCATGCGGCAGCGCGTCGCCATTGCCATTGCCTTGCTCAACAAGCCCGATGTGATCATCGCCGACGAGCCCACCACGGCCCTCGATGTGACCATCCAGGGGCAGATACTTTTTGAAATGCAGAAGCTGTGCCGCGAAACCGGCGCGGCGTTGATTTGGATTACCCACGACCTTTCCGTGATTGCCGGCCTGGCCGACAACGTTGCGGTAATGTATGCCGGCAAGATTGTCGAGCACGGAAGTGTTGCCGACGTGCTTGACCGGGCAAAACATCCGTACACCCGCGGGCTGCTTTGCTCAGTTCCCTCGTGCAACCCCCGCGGCCAGCCGCTCAAGCAGATTCGCGGTATGACGCCAACGCTGCTTGGCATCGGTGCAGGTTGTGCGTTTCGCGAACGATGCGACAGTCGGGATGCGGACTGCGAAAGCATGCCGGCGCTGACCGAGAATAGCCTGCACCGCGTGCGATGTCATCATCCGTTCGCGGTTTTTCAAACGGCGGTCAAAGAATGAAAGTGCAATATCCGCCGACATTTTCAACCACAATTGCCTGAGAATGGCCGCCAATAAACGACATTTTGCTTAATTTTGTAAACGATATGTACGCTTGCCCGGACCACACATGACATCACTGCTTGAACTCAAACACGTTTCCAAGCGCTTCGAGAAAAGACTCGATGCGGCGGGCAAAATTGCGAAGCGGTTTGGGGCGAATCTTGCAGATGAAACGGTGCATGCGGTTGATGACGTCAGCCTTAGTGTCCGTGAGGGCGAAGTTGTCGGCCTGGTTGGCGAGTCGGGCTGCGGCAAGTCAACGTTGGGCAGGATTGTCATCGGGCTGCATCAGCCCAGCGCGGGCGAAAAGTTGTGGCGGGGCAAACCGGTTATTGAGATGGATGCCGCCGAAAAGCGCGCCATGCAGCTGGAAGGTCAAATGATCTTCCAGGATCCGTATGCGTCGTTGAATCCGCGCTTTCGTGTCGAAGACATTATTGGTGAAGCGCCCGTCGTGCACGGCATTATCCCGGCATCGGAAAAATCGCGTTACGTCGCATCCATCATGCAAAAGGTCGGGCTTGATGCCGGGCTCGCCAAACGTTTTCCGCACCAGTTTTCCGGCGGCCAGCGCGCACGCATCGGTATCGCCCGTGCACTTGCGGTGAAGCCGACCTTTATTGTTTGTGACGAGGCCGTCGCCGCACTCGACGTTTCAATCCAGGCGCAGGTACTGAACCTGTTTATCCAGCTTCGTGAAGAGTTAAACCTGACCTATTTGTTTATCAGCCACGATCTGGGTGTGGTTCATCATGTGTCGGATCGCGTTGTTGTCATGTATCTTGGGCGGGTGGTCGAAGAAGGGCCGACCGATGAAATTTTTGCAACGCCGAATCATCCATACACACAGGCGCTGTTGAAAGAAGTCCCGTCGTTGACAGTACGGAAAAGAGATTTTGTTGCGGTCACGGGTGAGATTCCGTCGCCACTCAACCCGCCGTCTGGTTGCCATTTTCATCCGCGCTGTCCGCATTCGACCAGTCGTTGTGTCGAGACCGCGCCGCCGCTCAAACAAATCGCGCCACTGCGTTTTGCCGCCTGTCACCTCAATTCCGATCTGTAATTTCATTCGAAGATACATAAATCATCATGTCCAACATACTTCAACCCAGCACCGCCTTTACGCTGTTGCCCTCAAGTACGACCCACGATCATGATGTGCCGGTGGTGTTTGATTCGCCGCACAGCGGTACCCGTTACCCGCAAAATTTTGGCTATGTCGTTGATCATGGCAGTCTGCGTCGTGCGGAAGACACGCATGTTGATGCGCTTTATGCGGCGGCACCAGAATTGGGCGCATCCCTGCTGTTGGCACATTTTCCACGCAGCTACATTGATGCAAACCGGTCGCTGCTCGATATTGATCCGGCGCTTCTCGACGCTGCCTGGCCCGGCCCCGTTAATCTCACCAAGAAAACGGAAAAGGGTATCGGTCTGGTATGGCGACTGCTCGATACCGGCGAGGCAATCTACGACCGCAAGCTATCGATTGAAGAAGTGCAGGCGCGCATCGCAAAATGTTATGCGCCATACCACAAGGCGCTGCGCGACACCATGAACAGTGTTCATAAACACTATGGCGCAGTCTGGCATGTCAATTGCCATTCGATGCCTGCAACCTCGTCCATCATTTCTGAAGAGGGTCCCGGTGTTGCGCGCGCCGACTTTGTGTTGGGTGATCGTGATGGCACAACTTGTTCGCTGGAATTCACCTCATTTGTCGCCATCACCCTGAAGGACATGGGGTACAACGTCAAGGTGAACGATCCGTACAAGGGGGTTGAGCTGGTGCGTGCGTATTCAGATCCCGCCGGCAACAAACACTCGCTGCAGGTGGAGGTAAATCGCCGGCTTTATATGGATGAAGAGACGCGCGAACCGAATCAAAATTTTGCGGTGCTGAAACAGGACATCACGCGGCTGATTGAAGAGATTGCCGCCTACGCGCATGATCACATCCCCGCACATCAACATGGTGCGGATTGCGGCCACGACCACAGCAACGACCATCAACATGGACACGGACACAAGCATGACCACTGAGCGCACGACCGAAAAGGGTGCGTCGCCGTACGCGGTTGAACTCACGCCACCCGATATTGCACCGTATAAGACCGGTAACACCGGTGTTGACTACATCACCACCTTTGATTCCGGTCAACCCGGCCCGCACGTGATGGTCAATGCGGTCACCCACGGTAACGAAATCTGCGGTGCAATTGCGGTGGACCGCCTGTTCAAAATGGGCGTCCGTCCGACCGCGGGCCGCTTGTCATTATCGTTCGCAAATGTGGACGCTTATGACCGCTGGGACGCAACCCGCCCCCACGCCAATCGTTTTGTCGATGAGGACTTTAACCGCGTCTGGACGCCGGCAACATTGGATGGTGTGCGACGTTCGGTCGAGTTGGCGCGCGCGCGCGCAATGCGCCATATCATCGACGATGTCGATTTTCTGCTCGACATTCACTCCATGCACGATCCGCATGGTCCGGTCATGATTTGCGGCGCGTTGGACAAGGGCATTGCATTTTCGAAACAAGTCGGCATCCCTGAATTTATCGTCAGCGATCGCGGCCACGCCAACGGTACACGCATGCGCGACTATGGCGGGTTTGGCGACCCTGCCTCGGGAAAAAATGCGCTACTGGTTGAATGTGGGCAGCATTGGGAGTGCGCGGCGGAGGACGTTGCCTGGCAAACCACATGGCGCTTTCTGCGAACCACCAACTGCGTGGATCGGGAGCAAGCCGATGCGCAAATCGATACCGTCCCGGTTGCGCCGACCAGGGTCGTCCGTATTACCGAAGCGTTGATCGCAGGCAGTGCCAACTATCGTTTCCGCGACGGTGCCAAGGGTCTGGATATCATTGCCAAAAAGGGTGATGTGATTGCCTATGACAATGGCACGCCGGTTGTCGCGCCATACGATGACTGCGTCCTGATCATGCCGACACTGGTTCACGTCAAGCCCGGTTTGACGGTTGTGCGCATCGGGCGGCTGGGGCAATAACCAGCGCGCGCGCCGGCGCCGGTCTGTCAGGCTATTCCGTTTTGCCGGACGGGCGTATACCCAGCTGTTTCAGCTTGCGGTAAAGGTGTGTTCGCTCCAGGCCAACCTTGTCCGCAACACGTGACATATTGCCGTCTTCGCGGCGGATGTGATGCAGGAAATACTGATACTCAAACCGTTCGCGCGCTTCCCGCAATGGCAGGTCAAACGGGATGCCACCCATCGGCAAATCACCCGCGGAAATGTTGAGTCCAAGCTCGGTTGCCACGCGCGTAACATCCTCCGCTGAAATTTCCGCTGCGAGACTGGTGACAGCAAGCGTCTTGACCGCATTTTGCAGTACCGGCAAATTTCCCGGCCACTCGAGATTGCGCAGCCCGTTAAGCGCACCGACGCTGAAACTGCGCATGGCGCATTCATTTGCCTCGACCATTTGCAAAAGCATTGTATTGGCGAGATCCGGAATATCCTCGGCGTGTTCCCGCAGCGAAGGAATGCGCAGTGTGATACCTGATAGTTGTGAATGCAAATTGGAATCAAACTCGCCGGATTCAATCATTGGCAGCAATGAGTGTGCGGTTGCGGCGACCAGGCGCACATTGAATTTTTCAAGTTTGGTGATCAGCTGTGACAACCCGCGCTGTTCATTGCGATTCAGCCGTTCAATATCTTCAATAAACAACACGCCATCACGCGCCTCCGCCAGCGGGGCAAACGGATTCATCGCCAGCCAGGTGTGTTCGACCGGCGCCAGCCAGGGCGTGTTACGCAAATGTATCATCCGCGCAATCAGCTCAAAGCCGCAGCCGGTTTCCCCCGACAGCAGCAGCGGCATTTTTAGCCGGCTGACCTGATCAAGTCGCTGACGCAACTCCGTAATCACCTTGGCCCGACCCAGATGGGCGAACGACAAGCCTGGTTTCGGCAGCACACGGCCACCAGCGAGCGCCTTGCCGACGGTCGCGATCAATTTAGGCAGGCTGATCGGCTTTTCCAGAAAATCGAACGCGCCGATGCGCGTGGCCTCGATCGCCGATTCAATCGTGCCGTGACCAGACATCATCACTACAGGCATTGTCAGCTGGCCGCTTTGTGACCACTCCTTGAGCAGCGATATGCCGTCCGTATCCGGCATCCAAATGTCGAGCAGCACAAGGTCCGGCCGCGCTTCCCGGCGTGCGGTTCTTGCGGCTTGGGCATTCTCGGCAACCCTGACTGAATAACCCTCGTCCTTGAGGATTTCAGAAAGCAACTCACGAATGCCTATTTCGTCGTCAACGACCAATATATTATTTGCTGGCATACCTATTCCCTATTTGCAGTTTAACGCTTCCCGGCTGAATCATTGGTGGAATCGCGCATCGGCGCAATCGGTAACGTAATCGTGACCATTGCACCATGCGGAGAGACGTTTTCGACGCTGACCGTACCGCGGTGTTCATCAATGATCTTTTTGACAATCGGCAGGCCAAGACCGGTGCCTTTTGCCTTGGTGGTGACGTATGGCTCGAATATGCGCGTAACGACCTCATCGCTGATGCCGCTCCCGTTGTCGGCAAAAATCAACAGCAGATTGTTACCCTGCCGCGAGGTCGTCACGGTAATGGTCGGCTCGGTATTGTTCGGCAGAACTGTCAATGCGTCCTGTGCGTTTTGCATTAGATTGTGGATGACCTGACGAAGCATTGACGGGTCAGCCTCGATCACCGGCAGGTTATCGCCCTTGTTGAGAACCATGCTGACCGGCATCGTTTCATAGAGTGCCAACACGTCGGTGACCAGCTCGTTCAGGTCAACCGGCGAAATCTTCATTCGAGAGGCGCGGGAATACAGGCTGAAATCATCGACCATGCCTTTCAGGGCACCGACCTGCGCGACGATTGTGTTGGTGGCGCGGTTCAGGATTTCGCGTTCGTGCTCGGGTAACTTGTCGGCGAGCTTCATTTGCAGCCGTTCTGCGGAAAGTTGGATCGGCGTCAGCGGATTCTTGATTTCATGGGCAAGACGCCGCGCAACCTCCCCCCACGCCGCGTCACGTTGGGCTTGAATCAGGCCGGTGATGTCGTCAAACACCAGAATGTAATCGGCATCCGTCGCTTGCGGTAGCTTCGTGCCGCGCACCAGTAACGTGCGTGTCCGCTGCGCCTTCATTTGCACGGTGTTGACCGACATGCTCGGCAACGTATTTTGAATTGCGCCTGCCGGCAAATTTGCACCTGTTGAGATGACAAATTGCCGCTCCCACGGTTTATCGCGCTCGACGGTCAGCTGGCCGACAATTTCTTCGATCATTGTTTTCAGCGCTTCATAGCTTTGCCCCCAATCGGAGAAAGGGTGGCTTCGCAACATTGCCGGATTGATACCAAGCATGTCGGCTGCGATCCGGTTGATCGACTTGGGTTGCAATTGCGCGTCAAGCGTCACAACACCCGAGGTCAGATTTCCAAGAATTGACTCAAGATAGGCGTTGGCAGTCACCAATTGGTGCTGCTTTCGCGCGACCACGTCCGACGCTTCGCTGAGCTGTCTTGTCATGGTGTTGAACGACTGGGTAAGTACGCCAAACTCGTCACGACTCTTCACAGGGTTGAGTTTTGTGAAGTCACCTTTGGCAATGGCGCGCGTTGATTCCGCCAGCGCCGAGAGTGGCGCCGACAGGCGCTCGGACATCAGAAATGACAACGAAATTGCGGAGAACAATGTCAGCACCATCGCCAGCGTCAGGGTCAAGGCAAACACCCGCTTCAAACTATCGCGCAACAGCTGCAACCGCTGATAATCGCGTGCACCCGCGTCAACACTCTGGGCGTCGCTCATCATCTTGCGCGGTGCTGATTGTATGATTTGCAGGACACGGGTGCCGCTGATTGACGGCGCCGCCGGTAACAAGATCACCACGCGAAAGAAAATGACCCGGTCGCCCAGTGTTTCGGTATACGTCTGCGGACCTTTGGTGATTGCCTCGGTGACTTCACCTGCAGTCGGCTTGTCAGGCATCAGCCGTACGCGGTTGGTCAATGCCGCGGCATTGCCACCCACCCACCCCGCTACCATGGCTTGATCGTTGACCACAGCGACTTCATCGAAGTTGTATTGCAAACGAAGTTGTTTGGCGATTTCGACCGCGTCACCTTTGGCGTCCGCGGCTTTCAGCGCCGCATCACGCGCACGCCGCAGCAATTCTTTACCGTTCGCCTCCAACGCGGAGCGCCCAAGGCTCAGCGCACTTTCAAACGCGCGGTCAACCGGAACGTCGAACCATGAATCGACCGACCGGTTAAGAAACTGTACGGAAATGGCATAAACCAAGCCGCCGGGAATCACCGCCATCAGCGCGAAAACGGCCATCAGACGCAGGGCAAGCGTCGAACCAAACACACGTCCGCGCAGCTTTTTACCCAGCCCCACCACCTGCACACCGATCAGGACCAGCAACCCCAACGTCAACGCAAGGCCGAGCCAGAACAGACTGGCATAGTGTTGTTCAAAAATGGCATTGTTGCTCGATGCATAAAGCAACATTGCGATTAGCGCGATACCAAGTGCAACACAGGCAAAAATGACGGCGCGAATCATGGTGTGATCCCCCCGTCTTTCCCGACCGTTATTGTCCAGCGATGCCAATTGCTCGACAAATTCCAGTCGCGCGAGCCAAATGCATCCAACTGAAACGGCTTTGGTAATTGCGAAGTGTCGAGTCTGAATCGAATGGCGGCGTCGAATTTTTCGCCCGGTTTCAACCGACCCTTTTCCGCAATGGTCCACGAGCGGATTCTCGAAATTACCCGTCTGACATCGTCAGCATTGGTGAAGTTTTGCGAAATGCCGGACGTGGTAACCCGGTATTGCTCGGTGAGCGGCGCATATGCCACGCGGCGCTCGCGCGTTGCGCGAATCAAGACGTCGTCGAGCCAATACCAACGCCCCCGCGTCAGTTCAAATTCGACAACAAAATAGAGCGGGACACCTTTGCGGATGGTCTCGGTGAGCGCGCTCGACAACACGAGTTCAAAATCGGCATTAAGTTGGATGCCCTCTTCGTTCGACTCTATGCTGACTGTTTTAAGTTGCACCTCGGCGGCGATGGCGGAGCCTGTCCAGCAAAGTCCGAAGAGCACCATGGCAAATCCGAACGCCAGCGCCGCCGAAAAACGTACCAATCCGATCAACCGGATGCATGGCACACCGTGGTTGTTGCTCGCACGCACCGGCCACCGTGGTTGGCTAGCGCGTCTTTTGCAAAAGCGCGTAATAGAAGCCGTCGTGTTGGTCATCGGGCAAAAAAAGCAGGTCTGGGGTTGGGGAATGTGCTTCAGTGGCGCCAGCCGGAAGCACGTTATTCGGTATGGTCAGCTGGCTTGCGGTTGGCTCGGTTTCGAGGAAGCGGGAAATAACATCCTGGTTCTCCGCCCTGAAAACAGAACAGGTTGCATATAGCAGCGCACCGCCCTTTGCCAGCGTCGGCCAGACGCCCGCCAGCAGGCGTGCCTGGGTTTCCGCAAAGCGTTTTAGGTCGGTTTCACGGCGGATCCATTTGATATCCGGGTGACGGCGCGTGACGCCCGAGCCAGAGCAAGGTACGTCCAGCAGAATCCGGTCAAACGGCTTCTTTTCGCCTTCGGTCCACCACATCGCCAGGTTGGCGACGTCTGCTTGTTTGAGTTTCGCTTTGAGCTGCAATCGCCCGAGGTTGTCCGTCACACGCCGCAACCGATGGCTGTCGGTATCGACGGCTGTGAGTTCAACATTGGCGCGCTCCAATATGTGACAAGTTTTCCCCCCGGGGGCGGCGCAGGCGTCGAGTACACGCATGCCGTTTTTTGCATCGAGCAGCCGGACGGCGAGTTGCGCGCCACTATCTTGCACCGATACCCAGCCTTCGCCAAATTTTGGCAGCGCCGATACCGAAACCGGAATCTCCAGATGAATGGCTTCGTTGCCGACCGCCATGGCCGACATACCGGATTTTTCCAGCAGCGCAAGGTAATCCGCAACCGTCGTCTTCCGCACATTGACACGCAGATGCATCGGTGGACGCGCACGTGCGGCAAGCAGAACGCGTTCCCAACCCGCCGGTTGCTCTTCCTGCAGGCGGGTCATCCACCAGCGCTGATGGTCGTACCTGGCAACCAGATCTTTGAATCGTTCGCGGGCGAATTTATCCGGTGTCCGCAAATAATTGCGCAGCACGGCATTGGTCAGTCCTTTCGCCCGTGCGTATCCCATGGCCACTGCGGCATTGACGGCGTGATCCACGACCGTATGCGCCGCAACACGTGAAAATTGCAGTTGCGCCAGCGCAACCAGCAGCAAATAGCGCACGGGTGCGTCACTCAGTGGTGCGGCCAACAGCATATCCAGCTGGGCATTGATCAGGCCGTAGTGGCGCAGGGTGTCAAAACAAATCGAGTGCACAGCCTGGCGTTCGTTCGGCGACAAGGTACGATGTTTGGCGAGTGAATCAGCCAATTCGCGGTCAAGATTTTTGCCCCCCAATACGCGGCCGACAATTTCAGAGGCCGCGATTTGTACCGCGACCATACCGGTCGTCAGTACTTGCGGGGTCATTTCAGGTTTCATTGACATTGTGCTCCAGGTTGAATGGGGGTCGGCTGTCCGTGCAGCCAATCTGCAGTGGGGATACGTTTACCGCCAGGCCGCTGGACGACGGCGATGCGTAATGCGCCGCGACCACAGGCGATCGTGATACTGTCGGATGTAATTTCAAATACATTACCCGGCGGGGCGTTCAGGGCATTATCGGCTGGAAAGGCCCGCCAAATCTTGAGTTTTTCGTTACGCAGCGTGGTTTCACAGCCGGGAAAGGGATCAAATGCACGTATCCGGCGTTCGATAACGTCCGCCGGTGCCCGCCAATCAATTGCAGCTTCAGTCTTTTCAACCTTGCGCGCATAGGTGATGCCGGACTCTGACTGCGGACGTGGCGACAGCGCCGGCAACTTTTCCAACGCTTCGACAATCGCATGTGCGCCAACACTGGTGAGTCGACTGAAAAGTGACGTGCTGGTGTCATCTGCAGCAATGGCAATCTTTTTTTCCAGCAATATTGGGCCGGTATCCAAGCCCGCTTCCATTTGCATGATATCAACGCCGGTCCCACTGTCGCCGGCTTCGATGGCGCGTTGCACCGGTGCGGCGCCCCGCCATCGGGGTAATAGCGAACCATGGATATTGATGCAGCCGTGGCGCGGCAGGTCCAGTACCGATTGCGGAAGTATCAGGCCGTATGCGGCAACCACCATTACGTCGGCCCCGGTTGCGCGAATCATTTCCACTGCTTCTGGCGTCCTAAGTGAAGCCGGCTTTTCGACGCGCAATCCGAGCTGTGTTGCGGTAACCGTAACGGCAGACGGTGTCAGCTTCATGCCCCGGCCTGCCGGACGGTCGGGTTGTGAAAGGGCCAGCACGATGTCGTGCCCAGCCTGATGAAGCGCGGTGAGGGCGGCGGCGGCAAAAGGTGGTGTGCCCGCAAAAATGATTTTCATTTAGCGCGTGAACATGTGTCGTGAACAAACAAAAACGCCGACCCTGCGGTCGGCGCCAATGCATCGATGCTGCCGATGTGGCGGGTTGTTGCCGTGCGGCGATTACAAGCGCGCTGAAACCGAAGCGCGCCGACGCGGTGCAGCCATTTCCGCTTCACGATCAAGCTCACGCTGACGCTTGATCAATTTGTTTTTGATCCGGTTTGATTTCAGGGGCGACAAATACTCAACAAAAACATGACCGTCCAGATGATCAATTTCGTGCTGAATGCAAACAGCCAGCAAACCAGACGCATTAATCGTGAAGCGCTGACCGTCGCGATCCAACGCGGTGACCATCACTGTTTCCGCGCGCTCAACTTTGTCGTAGAACCCGGGCACTGAGAGGCAACCTTCTTCGTGGACGGCGGTGCCTTCTTTGCGAATAATCTCGGGATTGATGAATACGCGAAGCTGGTTCTTCTCCTCAGTCACGTCGATGACCATCAGCCGTTTTAATTCGCCCACTTGGGTCGCGGCCAAGCCTATACCTGGCGCAGCGTACATGGTTTCGGCCATATCATCGACTAACTTCTTGATTTTGTTGTCAATAATCTTGACCGGCTCAGCAACACGCTGCAACAGGGGGTCGGGGTAACAGAGAACGTCTAAAATAGCCATAATTGCTTGCGAATTGAATAAATTAGGTGCAGAATCTTAATGTGTTACATTAAGTTTGCATTGAGTAAATGACTGCCAAGTGTAGTAGAAGTCGCCAATTAAGGCAAATTTGATTGTGCACCGGCTCTGATGCGTTAAACCGTTTTCGACGGCAAATATAGCCTCGACAGCCATTGGCACGGTGATGCTCGGGCGAACCAAAATCCTCGCGAGGGTAATACAGGCCATGAAAAAATTCCCGGCAATCCTTCTTTTTGGCGTCAGCCTGGGTGTTCTGGCAAGCGCAACGGTAGCGGCCCAAGATGCACCCAAAGCGCCGGCCGCGAAAAAAGCCACCTCTGCCAAAGCGACGGACAATCCGCTGTTGCTCGCAAACGATGCGCCAACCATGTACACCGTTGTCAAGGGCGACACGCTTTGGGATATTTCCGGCAAATTTTTGAAAGAGCCTTGGCGGTGGCCAGAAATCTGGAACATGAACCGTGACCAGATCAAGAATCCGCATTTGATTTATCCGGGCGACGTGGTCAAGCTTTCATTCGATGCATCGGGGCGTCCACTCTTGTCGATCGCTTCTACCGAGGGTGTGGGCGGCACGATCAAACTCGCGCCCCGGATACGCACAGAAGCGCTGGGCCAGGCCATTCCATCGATTCCCGCGCGCGTCATCGGCCCATTCCTGTCGGCCCCGCTGGTCGCTGAAGAGGGTGCGCTGAATAGCGCGCCGCGCATCATCGCCTCAGAGGAAAGTCGCGTGATTGTCGGCACCGGCAACGCCGTGTACGCATTGGGCATCAAACCGGAACAGGGAACACGCTGGCAGGTATATCGCCCTGGGAAGGCCCTGACAGACCCGGTGACCCGGGAAATTCTTGGATTTGAAGCCCAATATCTTGGCGACGCCCGCGTGACGCGATTTGGTGACGGTAATGTGACACCAACGACGCTTGAAATTACCAAGGCAAATCAGGAAATCAACCGCGGTGACCGACTGACGCCGGCCGGTGACGCGACATTGCCTCAATACAGCCCGCGGTCGCCGGAGAAGCAGGTCAAGGGTGCGGTTGTGTCCGTGGTGGGCGGCGTTTCGGAAACCGCCCAATACTCGATCGTGGTTGTTAATCTCGGACGACGTGATGGTATCGAAATCGGCCATGTGCTTGCTGTTCAGCGTGGGGGGGAAGTTGTCGCCACCAATACCGGCGAGGACGAATCGCGTTATTCATTCAAAACCCTGATCCCGGCCTCATGGCGGGGCGACAAAGACGGAATTCCGCCTGAAGTGAAATTGCCGGAAGAGCG
>JANOEV010000343.1:0-2103 GCA_031413695.1 Burkholderiales bacterium | reverse complement strand
AGGCTGCCGGCTTGGCCGGATGACGACCACAGTACGCGCATCGTGTTTATTTTGCAGGATCTCGATCCGGCATTTATCCGCGAGTCGCTCGACGCGTACCTGCTGGCACCCGCCGGTCGTCACGCCACAGATCGTGACGTCAACCCACCGGCGGCGCTTGTTTCCGGCTGATTCAACCCGATATACAACTATTCCTTCGTCGCCAAGAAAACTTCCCATGTCTACCAAAGAACTGATTCCCGCAACCATTCTCACCGGTTATCTCGGCGCGGGCAAAACCACCCTGCTGAACCGTATCCTGACTGAGCGCCACGGCGAGAAGATTGCCGTCATTGAAAACGAATTTGGCGCCGAAGGCATCGATACCGATATCCTGGTGCAGGATCGTGACGAGCAGATTATCGAAATGAACAACGGTTGCATTTGCTGCACCGTGCGAGGCGACCTGGTGCGCATCCTCGGCGAACTTTCGGCCAAACGAAAAAGCGGCGCGCTCAAGTTTGACCGCGTGATCATCGAGACCACCGGCATGGCCGAACCCGGTCCGGTGGCACAGACGTTTTTTATGGACGAGGACATCCACAACCAATATGTGCTTGATGCCGTGATCACCGTGGTCGACGCCAAACACGGCGACGCGTCCCTGACTGCCAGCGGCGAGGCACGGGCACAGGTCGGTTTTGCCGACCGCATCCTGTTGTCAAAGACCGATCTGACGGTGGAAACCGAAACCACACAGCTGATGGCGCGGCTGCGACGCATGAATCCGCGCGCACAATTCCAGAAGGTCAACTTTGGCACCACGGATCTGAAAGAAATACTCGATATTCGCGGCTTCAACCTCAATTCGATTCTGGACATCGAGCCGGACTTTCTGACCGACGACCACCATACCCATGACGACGACGTGCAATCGTTTGTGTGGAAGGACTCGCGCCCGCTCGACATGGACAAGATCGAGGCATTTTTGTCGCTGCTGATCCAGACCTACGGCGTCGACATGCTGCGATATAAAGGCGTGCTGAATATCAAGGGGCAGGATCAACGCATGATTTTTCAGGGTGTGCACATGCTGATGGGCGGCACGCCCGGCAAACCGTGGGCGGCGGGCGAGACACGTGAATCAAAAATGGTGTTTATCGGCCGCAGCCTGCCCAAGCGCATTTTTGTCGAGGGACTCGCCTACTGCGCGAGCGACGATGCGCCGGTCGCAACCGACGCCATCACCAAACCATGATGGCGTCACGCCTACTTGCCCGTCTTGAAGGAGTCACCTGCCGCTACCAAACCGGCGCACTGGTCAGCCTGCCGGATCTCGACATCATTGCCGGCCGGCACGCGCTACTGCTCGGTGCGTCCGGCAGCGGCAAAACCACGCTGATCAACGCGCTGGCAGGCTTGCAATCGCTGGCCGGCGGCAGCGTCAGCATCGACGGCGCCGCCTTCTCGTCGTTGAGCCCATCGGCGCGCGACCGGATACGCGGACAAAAAATCGGCATGGTCATGCAAAAACTGCATCTGATTTCAGCGTTGTCCGTACGCGCCAATCTGGCACTGACACAAACTCTTGCCGGCGTCACCGCCAATCCGGCGCTGATCAATCAGGCGGCCGGGGCGCTCGGCATCGCCGACAAACTCGATCGCATGCCGCGTCAACTTTCGCAGGGTGAGGCGCAACGCGCCGCCATTGCGCGCGCGGTGGTCAACCAACCGGCGCTGCTGCTGGCGGATGAACCAACCTCGGCGCTCGACGACGTGAATTGCGAAGCGGCCATACAGCTATTGCTGGCACAGGCGACGCAACACGGTGCCACGCTGGTCGTCGCCACCCATGACGCACGCATCAAGCATCATTTTTCGCATATCGTCACGTTGGGGGCGGCATGAACAGGGTCTGGATCGGCATCAGCATCGCCCTGGCCTACCTGCGCGAGAAAAAATTTTCGGCCGCACTCAACGTGTTGTTGTTGGCACTCGGTGTCGGCACCATTATTGCGCTGTTGTTGATCCTGTCGCAGGCGGAGGACCGCATGGAACGGGACGCCGCCGGCATTGATCTGGTGATCGGAGCAAAGGGCAGCCCGATGCAACTGATTTTGTCGT
>JANOEV010000342.1:0-4672 GCA_031413695.1 Burkholderiales bacterium | reverse complement strand
GGGAAATTTCTGCCGCAGCGTGCTGACGGCACTCGATTCGGCCTGACGCCGTCCAACTTCGGCACGGGAGCGAACCAACGCGCCCGTGCCGAACCTTGCAACAATCAAACAATCAACTACGCAACAACGCTGTCCAATGCTTTTTGGAATTTGTTGGCGTGTGAACGTTCTGCTTTTGCCAGCGTTTCAAACCAGTCGGCGATCTCGTCAAATCCCTCGTCGCGCGCGGTCTTGGCCATGCCCGGATACATGTCGGTGTATTCATGTGTTTCGCCATGAACGGCAGACTTCAGGTTTTGCTCGCTAGAGCCGATCGGCAAATCCGTTGCCGGGTCGCCAACTTCAGCCAGGTAGTCCAGATGGCCGTGGGCATGTCCGGTTTCACCTTCCGCGGTGGCGCGGAACAAGGTTGCGATTTCGGTGTGGCCTTCAACGTCCGCCTTGTTCGCGAAGTAGAGGTAACGACGATTGGCTTGGGACTCGCCTGCAAATGCATCTTTCAGGTTTTGATGCGTTTTGGTTCCTTTAAGACTCATGATTCACTCCTCTGTACAGGGGGTTTGATACGTAACAACATCGGGGTCTGCTTTGAGCAGGCAAAAAGTATTGTCGCGACCACTATATTCGTCAAATTGATTAATATAATACTATCGATAGTATCGGTGAATTAAAATGCATGCGCGCTCATGCCGCGCGCATCTCGCGTTTTTCATTCGCCTGCCGACATGCGCGACAATAACGTGATGCACAAATTCGCCAAAAAAATCATCGACTGGCAACAACGCGAGGGTCGCCACGATTTACCCTGGCAAGACACCCGCGATCCGTACCGTATCTGGGTTTCAGAGATCATGCTGCAGCAAACCCAGGTTGGCGCGGTCATAAACTACTTCGCCCGCTTCATGGCGCGCTTTCCGGATATTGCATCGCTGGCTTCAGCGACGTTGGACGATGTGATGCCGTATTGGGCCGGGCTTGGATATTACGCACGCGCGCGCAATATGCACAAGTCCGCACAAATGATCGAACGCGATTTCGACGGCACTTTTCCGCGCCAATTTGAAGACGTCTGGTCGCTACCCGGTATCGGCCGTTCGACCGCATCGGCAATCTGTGCGTTTGCTTATGGCGAGTCGCGGCCGATTCTGGATGGCAATGTGAAACGGGTATTTGCACGATATTTTGGTGTGGAAGGTGATGTACGATCGAAGTTGGTTGAAGAAACGCTATGGTCAATTGCCGCGCGCGAGGCTCCCCTGAAAAATATCGGGCCTTACATTCAGGGGCAAATGGATTTAGGCGCAACGCTCTGCATTCGCGGTAAGCCGGCATGTCTGCTGTGCCCGTTGCGACGCGACTGCGTTGCGCACCTTTCAGGACGGACAGATGCCCTGCCGGGACGAGGCATAAAAAAACAGATTCCACATCGGCAAACCCAGATGTTGGTCTTGATTTCGGCGGATGCCGTATTGATCGAGAAGCGGCCGCCAACAGGCATTTGGGGCGGGCTCTGGTCGCTGCCGGAAACTTCGATCGACGCCGACCCGGTATCGGCAGCCAAATCGCGATTTGGCGTGACACTTGCCCGCGGCCGGCGGCCACGTCCATTGGCGCAAGTCGAACATGGCTTTACCCACTATTCGCTCACCATCTATCCGGTTGAAATGGCGATTGGCAGACGTGATGCGGTTGCAGCGGAAGTCGCAACGATTTGGATAAACCTTGCCGACGTAAACGGCGCGGCATTGCCGGCACCCGTCAAGAAAATAATTCGACAGTTGGTAACAAAATGAACCTGCGCGGCAAGCTGGCTGCGTCCGAATCAGCCGGCCGGCCGGCTCCAAGCACGATGCGACACGTTTGTTAACATCAGCAGGGGGAGTCTTGTCAATCGAATGGGCGTAACATTATCTGCTGACTTTCTTCCCAACCCCGCCTTGTTGTGACCTGTTTTACCTCCTGACGGTGCATTTTGTTTTCCCGCAGTGTCAGCACTTTATTTGTAATCACCAAGACCCCCGAATGAACCAGCGCAACACGGAAATGCCCGACCCCGTAAAGTCAGCGCCAGAATGGCTGGCCGATTTGCAAGGCAAGCAGGTAAAGATCGCGGCAACGCTAATGAGCGTTGGCCTTGTTGCAGGCGGCTGCATGGGCGTCATCCACTACGCGCAAGGAAGGCAATTTACCGGGTTATTGCTCCTGACCCTCGGCGCAACCGCCGGCTTGTTGATGTTGTTGGCGCTCAGCGCAAAACTGACTGTCCGCATCATCCACCTTTCGCTGGCGGTGGTAATGCTGCTGCTGTTTTTTACGGCTGTCATTTCCGGAAAGGAAACCCCCGCTTCGGCAATGTTGTTTGGACTGCCCGCCTTTGTACTTGGACTGCTGGGTGAGCGCCGTGCGATGGCGTTCTGGAGTATTACCGGTCTGTGCGCGCTCGTCCTGGTTTATTTCTGGCCGACACTGGGCATCCCGATGCCGGTAGAAATACCGACAAATTTCCCCGTGATCTATTTTTCAGTTGCTGCCATCCTGTTGATTTTCATTTCGCTGATCGGCTATTTGCTGGCGGGTTCACAGCGACTGCTGCTGACTGAGTTGGCGGCTGCCAACAATCAGATTACGGTTGCAATGGATATCGCGGTTCGCGCCAATGAGTCCAAGCAGGACTTTTTGGCCCGGATGAGTCACGAGTTACGTACCCCGCTGAATGCCATCCTGGGCTTTTGCCAGATTCTGACAAACGATAGAAAATCAGCTCTAACAACACAACAACGCACCAACATTCATCACATTGAAGCCTCAGGCGCCAAGTTGCTGGAGCTTGTCGATGAAATTTTGGAAATTACCAAGGACACTCAATCAGACTACAGCCAAGCCAGCGCAGTTGAGCTTTGGCCGTTGCTCAATTTGTTTGCAAGCGCACATCAAACCAGCGCGGATCAAAAGAGCATCAAGATTTCGATGTCACGCATGGATCATATCCACGTACTATGTGATCCCAAGCAGTTGGGTCGGGTCATGGACCAACTGCTGTCAAATGCGATTGCGTTCAATCGGCATAACGGTTCGGTTCGCATCGATGCAACCATTGTTGGCGACAATGTCGTTATTGCGGTGACAGACACCGGTTTTGGTATGACGACAAGTCAGATAGAGGCGGCGTTTTCACCTTTTGGCGAGCGGGACAAGCGCTTTGCCGCGGACCAGGGTACAGGGGTTGGGCTGGCGCTGGTCAAGAAAATTATCGATCAGATGCATGCACGCATCTCTTGCACGAGCGAGCTTGGCAAAGGGTCGCGGTTTCTGATCACGCTGCCGCTTGCAAGAAGGTTGGCATCAAGCGCAGGCTCCGTACAGGCGCCAGGCACCGCCCAATCAAACACGCCTGCGCCGGCGGTTACGTCAACGGATGGCGCATTGAGTGTTCTTTACGTCGAGGACGCAGAGTTGAATGTGCTTCTGATGCAGGCATTGTTTGAAGAACTTCCCCAATTCAAGCTACATGTCGCCACCACCGGGGCGGAGGCTGTGCAACTGATCGAAACAATCAACCCTTGGCTGATGTTGCTCGACTTGAATTTGCCGGATACCCACGGAATCGAACTGCTGGCAAAGTTGCGCAGAGATAAACGCCTGCAGAGTGTTGATGCCATTGCCGTATCTGCCGACGCCACCAATGAAACAATAGACCGCGCATTGGCGAACGGTTTTGCCGCTTATTGGGTAAAGCCGGTCAATCTGGACACAATTCGAAATGCGCTGCTTCGACGGGTCGGACAGTAGAGCGCCGATCGCACCAAGCGCACCAACCTTATTGGCACGAGTCAGATCTGCGATGCGTTTTTGCTTGCGGTGCATTGTTTTCCGCGTGCTGCGCCACGGACCCGCGGGCGTAACAAATAACGCGTTTCTCAGCCAAGCAACCCGTGATCCGTCAAATACTTTTCCAGGATCTCCAACCGTATTCCGGCATCGGTCAACTCAAGCATCTTTTGTTTGTTGGTGTTGCCAAGCGGCAACAATTCAGTGAGTCGCATGCCGACCCAAAAGGCATTGTCAAAAAGCAATTTTTCATCATTTACATCGATACCCTTTGCGGCAAAAATCCGCGTGAGAAACGTGGCGCAAACCGGCATTGACCGGGTCACTACTTGCGCGTCGTCCGGAATATCCTCGACATCCGCAACAACCAGCCCGTGTGAATCAACGCGGCTCGCACCGATCCGAAACCGACCACCCCCGATAACACTGATATGCAGGACACCAAGTTGGCGCATGTCCCAACTGTCGATACCGGCGACAGTACCAACGGGCTCCGGCGTCGCCGGCGCGCCAACCTCGGTGCCGTGTTTGATCAGCACAATGCCAAACGGCACGCCGGACTTGAGCGCCGACTTCACCATGTTCATATAGCGTTGTTCGAAGACCTTGAGCACGAGGGTGCCACCCGGAAACAACATGTTGCCAATCGGGAAAACCGCCATCTGCGTGCATTTGGCAACTGCGGCTTTGCGTGACGACTCGTTGATGGTGTTGAGAATATTCTTGATCAAGGCGACAATTGGGAAAGGTCGCGATGCCGCACTAACACCTGCTGGTTGCCGTCAAAATACGCCGCGAGTTCTTCAACAATAAACACCGACCGATGCTGGCCCCCGGTACAGCC
>JANOEV010000341.1:0-4371 GCA_031413695.1 Burkholderiales bacterium | reverse complement strand
CATTTATGTCTGGAAATGCCCGCCAATACGGGCGTTTTGTTTCAGTTGTTTCGCAGACGTTTGCCGCCTTGATAGTTGACAATGCCGCTGCCGCAGAGCAAAAGACCATAAAGATTTCGTTCCGCGCGATTGAGACCGGCTTCGATCCGCAAAAGATTGAAGATCGTTATTCGGTTGGCGTCTGTGAGAGCCTGTACGAATCATTACTCACCTACGACTGGTTGGCGCGCCCGGTAAAACTTGTCCCGCAGGTCGTTGAGAAAGTCCCGGAAGGCGAAGAGGGTGGCACGCGTTTCACCTTCAAAATCAAGCCGGGCATTCTGTTCGCTGACGACGCGGCGTTTAATGGCCAGAAGCGCGAACTGGTCGCGCGTGACATGGAGTACGCGGTCAAACGTTTCCGCGACCCCGCTGTTCGCAGCCCCTACTCATGGTTATTCGAAGACAAGATTGTCGGGCTTGATGCGTATGTGGATCAGGTCAAGAAAAGCAATGCAAAGTTCGATTACGACAAAAAAATAGAAGGTATCACCGTCGTCGACAAATACACCATCTCCTTTAAGCTGCGCGAGCCCGATTACAACTTCATCTATTTTTTCGCGATGCCAAACGTCGTGCCGGTTGCCCGAGAGGTGATTGAAAAGTATCGTGATGATACCAACGCGCATCCGGTTGGCACGGGGCCATACATACTCAAAGAATGGGTGCGTGCTTCCAAGATTGTGCTTGAGAGAAACCCAAACTATCGTGGCCACACACTGAACACGGCGTACGCCGATCCAAATGACCCTTGGGATCGCGACGCCATCAAGTCGCTCGGCGGCAAGACACTTCCGTTGATTGACCGCATCGAGATTTCGCCGATCGAGCAAGATCAACCGCGTTTCTTGTCTTTTATGGACAACCAGCACGACTACCTTGAAGAGACGCCGCTCGCCTTCGTCTCGCAGTTGCTCTCGAACGGGCAACTTTCGCCGGCGATGTTAAAGCGTAACGTGCGAGTTTTTCAAGAGATACAGCCGGAGATCGTGTGGGATGGTTTTAATCTGGATGACCCCACTGTTGGAGGTTATAAGCCGGAAAATATTGCGCTACGACGTGCCATCATTCACGCGCATGATGTCCATGCCGAAATTAATATCGTCAGGAGCGGGCAAGCCGTGCAAATGTACGGGCCGATTGGTCCGGGCGTTGTGGGTTATGACCCAACCTTCCGCACTGCCGAACAGCAGTACAACCTGCCGGCCGCAAAAGCCCTGCTGGATTTGTACGGCTACTTGGACAAAAACGGCGACGGTTGGCGCGAAATGCCGGATGGGCGTCCGCTGACCATCGAATACAAGTACCGTGCGAGCGAAAGTGATGCGCGCCAGAGTGCGGCGTTGTGGGTAAAGAATATGGCGGCCATCGGCATCAAGATGACGGCGAAGGAAGTGCTGTTTGCGGACCTGCTCAAGGACCGTAAAGTCGGCAAGTTTCAGATGTCCGGCATCGCTTGGATCGCTGACTACCCTGACGCACAGAATTTTTTGCAACTGCTCTATGGCCCGAATACCGACATTTCCAACGATTCACGATTCAAGCTGGCGGCGTACGATCGGCTTTACATCGCAGCGCTTAGGCTGCCTGATGGGGAGGAACGTAACCGGTTGTATCGGGAGATGAGTCGTCTCATTGTCGCTTATGCGCCCTGGCGTTTTACGTTGCACCGTTCATTCAGCCACTTCATCAATCCGTGGGTGAAGGGGTACAAGAAACATCCGATTTTTTATACCGCGTTCAAGTATCTCGATGTTGACCTCGCCATGCAGCGTAAAGTGATGCAACAATAGTCTTTTAATCCAACGTAACACTGTTTCTGAGGGAGGCCCATGGGTGGCTACATACTAAGAAGAATTGGACAAATGGTGCCGACACTCGCCGGCGTGATGTTGCTCATCTTCGTTTTGTTCAACGCTGTTGGTGGTGATCCTGCGCTGGTGCTGGCGGGAAAGATCACCAACAAAGAGCAGATTGAGAACATCCGCAAGCAGCTCGGTGTGGATCAGCCGTGGTATGTACAAATGGGCTACTTCAGCTTTGAAGTCGCCACAGGCTTTACGTGTACCTGGCGGTCCTTCACCGAAAAGCCGGAGCCGCCAAAGAGCGACCCCAAAGCAGATGCGAAGCCCGATGCCAAGGCGGCACCAAAGGCCGCAGCGCCAAGTGGATGCCAGGCGGTAAGGTCTTGGGCGACCAACGAAGAAGTGCCAAAGATTCTCGCCACCCGAATCGGGCCGACTCTATCGATCATGATTCCAGTCTTGGTGTTGGAAACCATCATCGCCATTTTTCTGGCCATCGGCGTGGCCTACGTTCGCGGTACCTTGACCGATCGTATGATCATGATGATTTGTACGGTCGCGATGTCGATTTCGTTCTTGGTGTACATCATCGTCGCGCAGTATTACTTTGGCTTTAAATGGGGTGTTTTTCCGGTTCAGGGGTGGAGTGATAACTTCTGGAAAAACATGGCGACCTACGCGCCGTTGCCGATCATGCTGGCGATTTTTGTTGGCTTGGCACCGGCGCTGCGGCTGTATCGCAGCTTCTTCTTGGATGAAATTAATAGCGACTATGTCCGGACGGCGCGCGCCAAAGGATTGTCTGAGAACAAGGTTTTGCTGAAACACGTGATGCGCAATGCGATGATCCCAATCATCACCAACGTTGGTATTGCCATCCCCAGTTTGTTTGTCGGTTCGTTCCTGTTGGAGTCATTCTTCTCGATTCCGGGTCTGGGGCGTGAGATCTTGGTCGCGGTAAACCGCTCGGACTTCCCGGTCATCAAGGCGGCAACTGTTTATTTGGCGATGATTACGATGATCATCAATCTGCTGGTGGATATCACCTATAAGGCCATCGATCCGCGGGTGACATTCAAGTGACGCATTCCGCCCAAGAGCCAGAGGCGCAGCCTCGCCGCGATTGGCTAGCGGATCCCGGTTGTCGCCGAACAACCCTGCGCACGCAGGGGACCAGGGTTTTATGTGTAGTTGCGCCCGCGAAAATGCCGTGCGCAAGTTTTCTGAGGAGTACGTTATGAGTGCTGTGTTGAATCAACCTCCATCGGCGCCTGTTGCCGCACCGTTACACCAGCCGTCCCCCGGACTATGGACGCTGGCCTGGCGCCGGCTCAAGCGCGACAAGATAGGCATGACGGCGCTGGTGGTCGTGGTGTTCTTCCTTCTGTTGATGGCCGGTTCGTACACGGGGCTGGTGGCCAAGAACTGGTCAAAAGAAGTTGGTGTTTCTTACGCCAACCCAAGTTTTATGGCGGGCTCGGAAAACCTTGAGGCGGCGCAGGCCGCGCAGAAGGACACCTCCGTAAAAGTTCCTTACGTCGACTTGTCGGATATCGATCCGCTCGCGCCCAAGTATGCAGAGTGGGAAAAACGGACGGCGGAAATCAAGATCACCGATACCCCTCGCGCCGATACACTGCTATTTGGCGGCGACAAGTGGGGGCGCGACGTCATCCAGAAAGCGATCAAGGGTGCCGAAACGTCGATTTTCGTCGGCCTCGTCGCGGCACTTCTCGCGACGATTATCGGCACGGTGCTGGGGGCGATCTCCGGTTATATGGGCGGCAAGACCGGCGACTTCTTGGAATGGTTCTATAACGTCTTTACCTCCATCCCCTACATTCTGTTGATTCTTGCGTTTGCAGCGGTTTTCAAGCGAGGTCTCGATACCATCATCTTTATCCTGGCTTTTACCGGCTGGACCGGCATCTACCGTCTGGTGCGTGCGGAGTACATCAAACATGCATCGCGGGAATACGTCAAGGCGGCGCAAGCGATCGGCGCCACTCATACCCGCCGTATGTTTGTCCACATCCTGCCGAATGTCTCACACGTTTGTCTGGTGCAACTTTCACAACATGTGGTGCAGTTCATCAAGGCCGAAGTCATCTTGTCATTCTTAGGCCTCGGTGTGCCGGTGGATTCGGTGTCGTGGGGCACCATGCTGGCCGAGGCGCAGTCGGAGCTGGTGATCGGCAAGTGGTGGCAGCTGGTGGCGGCATCGGTTTCGATGGCGCTATTGGTCACGGCCTTCTCGATGCTCACGGATTCTCTGCGTGATGCACTTGATCCGAAAATTAAGTGACAGATTTTCTTGCGAAATTTTGCAGAAATTTCGTTTGGAAAATCGTCATCCCCGCGCTGGCGGGGATCCAAGATAATCACTAGGTGAACGCAAATATGGATAACCTGCTCGAAGTTCAAAACCTCAACGTCAAGTTCCGTCTCGATGGCGGACACATCTTCGATGCCGTCAAAGGCGTCTCATTTGACGTGCCGCGTAACTCGACTGTGGCCCTCGTTGGTG
>JANOEV010000340.1:0-3716 GCA_031413695.1 Burkholderiales bacterium | reverse complement strand
CGAGCAAAAAAAATTGCGTGCGCGGTCGGTCAAACAAAACACACTGTCCGGTGAAATTGAAACAATTGAATCGGCCATTGTCATGATGGGGATTACGCCGTTCTTCCGGCGCTTTGACCGTTTTGAAACGGTTGAGGGTCGGCTCAAGGAGATGCCCGCGGCGCGGCTGGGGGTGTTGCGTGTCATGACCCGCGGTGTCAGTGCCGCCGACTATGCCGGTGATTGGGCGGCGTATCGCAAGGACCTCGATATTCAAATCATTGTTGAAGCCGCGTTGCTGCACGATTTGTCAGAGCTGTTGACATGGGTGTTTGCGCCGTCACTGGCGTTGCGTCTGAAAAACATGCGCGACAATTTTCCGACCATGCGCAGTGAAGAAATGCAACGCACGGTATTGGGGATCACATTAAATGCGCTCGAGGTCGATCTGTTCAAGGCGTGGAACCTGCCGAGTTTGCTGCAACGCCTGACCGATGATTCACACGCCGATTCGCCACAGGTTCGCAATGTCATTCTTGCCGCGCATGTGGCGCGGCATATGGCCAACGGCAGCGATGACCCGGCGTTACCGGATGACTTTATCGAGGTCGGCAAGTTACTCAACATTCCACCCGAGCTTGCGCGCAAGCGGATTCTGCGGCAACGTCTTGAAGCGGCTTGAAGACGCCGAAGACGCCTGATGCCAATCGCGGTTGGCGGGGGGTTATTCAGCGACCCGAAACCGCCAGGCTGCAATCAGTGTAAGCAACGCCGTGAACCGCGAAGTCGGCCATTGCGGCAATCGGTGGTGACATGGCACGGCAGCGGGGGGTGTAGGCGCGTCAAATCAGCCTGTTTGCCACGCTATTTGCCGCGCTTGCGCTGGGTTTGTTGTTCGTCTTCGCGCGTCAGATGACGTTCGATGCGCTCGGCTTCGCCGTCGGCTTCGCGGAACAGCATCGGGAACGGCCCTTTCAGGAATACCCATTCGCGGTGTTGATAGTGACTGCGCATCTGGATAAACAGCGAGAGATCGCGCAGATTACGCAGCTCCAACATGTGCGAGCCGATCAATTCACGCATGCGTGCTTCACAGGCCAGCTCGAGTTGTTTGAGACCGCGAATTTCGGACTGGTGCGACGTGGCTTCACCACGGATCACCACGGCGGCCAGTTGTGCGACATCTTTCATTTGCGACGCTTGGCGCACCTTCATTTGACGAAACTTGCACTCGATTTCGAGCGCCGCAATTTGTTCGGCAAGTGTCGGTTTCAGTTTTGGCCCGGCCGGTGGTTTTTTTTCGTCATCCATCTTTCATCCATCGTATTTCCCATGTTTGAGGCATGTTAACGGGGAAAAACCGGAATTAACCCGGATTAGAAAGCCGTTTAAAGACGGATAGTTTCAGGCAAAAACACTTGAAACACCCTGCCAGGCCGTGACTTTGTAATTCAGCCCAAATGTCAATGATTGTTTATCCAGCCCTGAAAAATGCTTGGGCCGAATCTGTGTTTGTTCGCCCACACTGGCAAAATAGCGGCTGACTGAATCTGACGCGAAAGTAACAAATGGCACAGTACGTTTACACCATGAACCGGGTGGGCAAAATTGTCCCGCCAAAACGGCAAATCCTCAAAAATATCACCCTGTCTTTTTTCCCCGGCGCCAAAATCGGCGTGCTGGGCTCTAACGGCGCCGGCAAATCGACCTTGCTGAAAATCATGGCGGGTGTCGATAAAGAAATCGAAGGCGAAGCGGTGCCCATGCCTGGCATCAAGATCGGCTATTTGCAGCAGGAGCCGCCGATGAACAACGCCTTGACCGTGCGCGAGGCGGTTGAGCAGGGTCTCGGCGGTGTGCTGGCCGCCAAAAAGCGACTCGACGAGGTGTATTCCGCCTATGCCGAAGACGGCGCGGATTTTGACGCGCTGGCTGAGGAGCAGGCCAAACTGGAAGCAATCATCGCCGCTGGCGATGGTGACTCTGCGGACGCGCAACTCGAAATTGCCGCCGATGCATTGCGCCTGCCGCCGTGGGATGCCGTGGTCGGCAATCTGTCGGGCGGTGAGAAGCGCCGCGTCGCGCTTTGCCAGTTGCTGCTGTCCAAGCCCGATATGTTGCTGCTGGATGAGCCGACCAACCACTTGGACGCCGAGAGTGTTGATTGGCTCGAGCAGTTTCTGGCGCGTTATCCGGGCACCGTGGTGGCCGTGACCCATGATCGTTATTTTCTTGATAACGCCGCCGAATGGATTTTGGAACTCGATCGCGGCTCCGGTATTCCATGGAAGGGCAATTACTCAAGCTGGCTTGATCAAAAGACCGACCGGCTGCAAAAGGAAGAGTCGAGCGAATCCGCCCGCCAGCGCAACCTGAAAAAGGAACTTGAGTGGGTGCGGCAAAATCCGAAAGGCCGCCAGGCGAAATCGAAGGCGCGTATGACGCGATTCGAGGAGCTTTCAAGCAACGAGTACCAGACGCGCAACGAGACCAGCGAGATCTTTATTCCGGTCGCCGAGCGCCTCGGCAATGAAGTCATTGAATTCACCAACGTCACAAAGTCGTTTGGTGACCGTGTGTTGATCGAAAACCTGTCGATGAAAATCCCGCCCGGCGCGATTGTCGGTGTGATCGGCCCCAATGGCGCCGGTAAATCGACATTGTTCAAAATGATTCGCGGCGACGAAAAACCCGATTCGGGCGAAGTCAAAGTCGGCCCGACTGTCAATCTGGCGTTTGTCGACCAGTCACGCGACGCCATGGAAAACGACAAAAATGTCTGGGAAGCCGTCTCGGGCGGGTCCGACATTGTGCAGGTCGGCAAATTCGAAATGCAGTCGCGTGCCTACATCGGCCGCTTCAACTTCAAAGGCTCCGACCAGCAAAAATTGGTGGGCAAACTTTCCGGCGGTGAACGCGGCCGCCTGCATTTGGCCATCACGCTGCTCAAGGGCGGCAATGTGTTGATGCTTGACGAGCCATCCAATGACCTTGACGTCGAAACGTTGCGCGCACTTGAGGACGCGTTGCAGGAGTTTGCCGGCACGGTGATGGTGATTTCACACGACCGGTGGTTCCTCGACCGGCTCGCCACCCATATCCTGGCGTGTGAGGGCGATTCGCAATGGGTGTTCTATAACGGCAACTACAACGAATACGAAGCAGACAAGAAGCGCCGCCTCGGGGAAGAGGGTTCACGACCCAAGCGGGTGCGTTTCAAGGCGCTGAAATAGCCCTTGTCATTTTGCGATGCAGCAACAAAAAGAGCGCCGTGAGGCGCTCTTTTTGTTTTGTTCAACGACTTGTTATTGTTTTGGTGTAGCGGCTTTTTTGGCCTTCTTTTTCTTGGTAGCGGCTTTTTTCGGTTTAACGGCGGTGGATTTTTCGACTTTTGCGGTCGGTGCAGCGGCTTTGGCCGGTGCGGCTGCCGGTGCCGTCGCAGGCGCGGAGGCGGGCGTTGATGGTGCGGGGGCTTGGGCGTTAACAAGGGCTGGGGTCATCATCAGCAATGACGCGCTGGTTGCCAATGCGACAAGTAATTTTTGTGAATTGATCAAATTACGCATTTTTATTCCTCAAAATGTTAACAGACAGGTTGGCATTGGTTCTTGCAGCGGGCCGATGCGCCGTTATAAGAGACATAACGCGAAGACCTGTCATTTGGTTTACCCATATTGCGTTGCCCAACGCCCAACGCCCAACGCCCAACGCCCAACGCCCAACGCCCAACGCCCAAC
>JANOEV010000339.1:0-3244 GCA_031413695.1 Burkholderiales bacterium | reverse complement strand
CGAAATATTTGCCCGGGATGAGGCGCGTGCGGCGGGTCGCAATATTGACAGCACGCCGACATGGCTGCGAACCCACCCGGCCAACGATCAACGTTTGGACGAAATGCGCAAAGAAGCCGGTCGCTATACCCGCAAATACGCCGATTCCGGCCGGGCGCGCTATTTACGGGCGATCAACGGCATGACCTTTGGCGACAGTCGCGAACAGGGGGTCACACGCGGCCAGCACTTTTATCACGAACCACTCGGTTTTACGCTACGCGCGCCGGATCAGTGGTCGATCCAAAATTCCGCCAGCGACCTCACCATCCTTGCGGACAGTATGCAAGCGGCCGTTGCGGTAAAGTTGTCACCGGACTCACGCGGGGACCACGATGCCGCAATCAGGTCGATTTTGCAACCCGACCAGGGGCGCGCGGAGAAAACGACCATCAACGGACTGCGCGCAACCAATTTCACCGGCAGCAAACAGGGTCGCCCCATTGACGCCACCGTATTCACGCTGGGTGGCAACGAATTCGTGTTTCAGAAAATGCAAAAGGCTGAGGCCAAGGGTGGTTATAGTCGGTCACTCGGTGATGTTGTCAATTCATTTCGCGCCCTCACCAGCGCCGATGCCGCCAACGCCAAACCAAATACCATCCGCACGGTTACCTTGCCCCGCGCCGCGCAGCCGCTGGCGGATATGGCGCGTGAGATATCGCGTATCGCACCGCAGATGCGCAATCCCGAGGGTCAGTTTCGTCTGTTGAACCAGATCTATCCGCAAGGCAATCTGGCACCCGGCCAGATGGTCAAAACAATCCAATGAACCCGTCGTGAAACAACCAAACACCAAGCGTGGTGTGCCCGGTAATTCTGGCTTCGCTGAAACGGTCAAGCGCCCAATCGTTTTTGACGGAACCTCTTCGCCGGTCAAAAACGCATTGTTTGTTATCGTCTGTTTTGCCTGGCTGATACCAGGCCTGATTGGTCACGACCCGTGGAAGCCTGACGAGGCGCTCGCGATGGGCGTCGTCCATTCGATGCTCTCCAGTCTTGACGCGTGGCTGGTTCCGCAGATTGCCGGCGCTGCCAATCTTGACTATCCGCCACTCTATTATTGGGTTTCGGCGCTGACTGCCAAGATGACCGGGCTGATCCTGCCGGCGCACGACGGAGCGCGGCTCGCAAGCGGACTGTTCATGTTGGTGACGATCATCTACCTTTACAAGTCGGCAAACAAGCTGTTTGATGAACGCGCCGGCCGCGTCACGGTGGCATTGCTGATCGGCTCTCTCGGATTGCTGTTACGCGCCCATGAATTGAATCCGGAGTTGGCAGGTTTGGCCGGCATGTCGATCGCGCTTTATGGATTGACGCGTATCCGGTTTGAAGCCCGCAAGGGTTTGACGGTCGGGGTCGGCGCGTTAATGATGGCACTATCGGTTGGACTGTTGCCGGCATTGGTGGTGCCGGCCATTGCGTTGGCGATGATGTTTTTGCTGCGCGACTGGCAGAACCGCGCATTCAAACGCGGCATTGGTTTTTGCATGTTGGTATTGTTGGTTGGTGCGGCCGTCTACCCTTTTGCCCTGTGGTCAGCCGGTCAATTGGGCACTGCGTATTTGATCGACGGAATACTAGGTGCGCCGATGTTTGATCAAAACTCGCGCGGCGCCATTCAACCGCTTTATATATTACAAATATTGCCTTGGTACGCTTTGCCGACACTTCCGCTGGCGATATGGCTGTGGCGCAAGGATCGGAAAATCATCCGCGAACGGATCGAACTCGCGCTGCCGTTGGCGGCGTTTGCCGTCCTGCTGGTTTGGGTTTCATTGTTTCGCGAAGCCCGCGATACGGCGGCACTGATTCTACTGTTGCCACTGGCACTTGCCGCCGGACATTCGCTCGATCGCCTGCCAAAGGGTGTTGCGAGTTTTATCGACTGGTTTGGCCTGGTGTTTTTTGGCACCGCCGCTTTGGCGCTGTGGCTTTACTGGACGGCGGCGGTGATCGGCACACCAAGTGCGGCGGCGGGCGCAGTGGCACGCGCGGCACCCGGGTTTGCCTTCAGTTTCTCGTGGTTGCCGATGATTCTTGCGGCGACCCTGACGGGCGTTTGGATATATGCCGTAGTGATGGCGCACCGTAACAATCGCCGTGCAGTGGTGAATTGGGCGGCCGGCATCACATTGTTATGGGTACTGTTGAATCTGCTTGGGCTGCCTGCGGTGGATCATGTTCGCAGTTATCGCGCGCCGGTATCTGAAATTGCCAAACTGGTGAATGCTGATCACACGACGGCATCAGCGTGTGTCATCGGCTTGAATATCGGTGAGCCGCAACGCGCCATGTTTGATTATTTTGCCGCGCTGCGATTTACGACCCCGAAGTCTTCCGCCGCGGCAAATTGCGGTTGGTTGCTGGTGCAGGGCACCAAGGCAAACGCGCCCGACATTGTTGCGCCATGGTCGTTGCAATGGGAGGGTGCCCGACCGGGTGACAAAGTCGAACAATTCCGACTGTATCGTCGCTGATCCGTTCAAAAACAGAACACGTTTATTGACAACCATTTCCAGCCTTTTTAGGCTGAAGCGCCGCACCCAACAACGACTTTTCACTACAGTCGTTGGTCGAGCAATTCGATCCAATGATGAATTGGTGTTTTTGAACTGGCGTTTAATCCGGATTCAATATGCGCGAGACAGCCGATATTTGCCGTGGCAACCACGGCGGGTGCGCCGGACTCGATTGCGGCCACCTTGCCGGCGAGTAACTGCTGAGAAAGGGCGGCCTGCAGCAACGAATAGGTGCCTGCCGAGCCGCAACAAAGATGCCCGTCAGGCACGACGGTCAATTCAAACCCGGCGTCGCGTAACAGCCCTTCGACCACACCTTTTATTTTTAAGCCATGCTGCAAACTGCAAGGCGATTGAAAGGCAAGTTTGGTTTTGCCGCGCACCGGCTTGGCCTGCAGCAGTTTTGTCAGGGCGGCACTTTCAGCGGCAATCGCCTGACTGACATCGCGAAACAATTGTGAGACACGCGCCGCTTTTGCCGCATAGGCGCTATCGTTGCGCAAAATATGGCCGTAGTCGGCGACCATCGTGCCGCAGCCGGACGCTGTCACGACGATGGCTTCCACACCGTCTTCGATCATCGGCCACCACGCATCAATATTGCGTTTCATCATGATATGGCCCGCATGCGCGTCATTTAAATGGTGCGGAATCGCGCCGCAGCAGCCGGCGGTCGGTGC
>JANOEV010000338.1:0-7117 GCA_031413695.1 Burkholderiales bacterium | reverse complement strand
CGGGGGGGCGGACACCGGCGATGGCAGCGCCACCGGCGTGCCGGGCACCGCCAGTCACTTGAAAGCGGGCCGTATTCAATCTTCCCACCTCGATGCCGCGTTGAAGCCGCTCGTTCACGATAAGCACCTCGCCATCGGATCCCGCACGGTCACACATGGCGATGTCTTGCTGGTGGTACGTCGGTGCGATCGGCAATGGCGACAATGATCCCGACCATTTTTTTGCTGCGAAACGGCACAATGGCGAGACGCCCGACATCCGTTGCCAGCGCATCTGGCAGCGCGAAATCAAACCACTGTGCAAGCGGGACATCGAGCGCAACCCGTGCAATTGGTGTGTTCAACAGGCTAACCTAGGGCGAGTCGGTCGGGCAGAATTTGGACCGTAAACCCTTGGCAGCCGCGGATCTTCAGGCATTTGTCGGGTTGCCGCGACGCCTGTGGATAACTTTGTGCATACATCGCGTTTTGCGAAAATGTCGCAAGGCGCAACAACGTAATTTTTGCTGGTTGCACTGCAATAGAAAGGCAAAAAGACATATTGTTCAATAGGTTGCAGATGGTTCTTCACAACAGACGGGAGAAACACGCTGGAAATTGCTTGAACGAAGGCGCTGTGCATAAGCAAGCGAAAATATCACCGATCACAAAATATATTTCTCTTGACTTAGGCTTTTTTGGGGGCCCTAGCACTGGCGCGGTGTACCGCGTGAACGAGTGCTTCCACATGTGCTGGGTTGGTAAATTGTGAAATCCCGTGTCCCAGATTAAATACATGGCCGTCGGCCATGCCGTCAGCGGAAAACTCCTGCAATACCCGCTGCGCCTCCATCTCAATGGTCGCCGGCGGCGCAAACAGCGTCGATGGATCGAGATTGCCCTGCAGCGCGACCTTTTGCCCGACCCGGCGTTTGGCGTCGGTGAGGTTGATGGTCCAGTCGAGTCCCAGCGCATCGGCGCCACAATTGGCCATTGATTCGAGCCAGAGTCCGCCGCCCTTGGTAAAAAACACCCGCGGCACCACGCGGCCATCAGCATGGCGTTTGAGACCCGCCATGATTTGCTCGACATACCTTAATGAGTAGGTTTGATAGGCCGCATGCGACAACATACCGCCCCAGGTGTCGAACAACATGACCGCCTGTGCACCCGCATCAATTTGTGCGTTCAAATAGGCAATGACACTCTCGGTGTTTTTTTGCAGGATCGCGTGGAATAAATCGGGGCGTTGGAACATCATTGTTTTGGTCTGGCGGAAATCATCCGACCCGCCGCCTTCAATCATGTAACAGGCAAGCGTAAACGGGCTGCCGGAAAAACCAATCAGCGGCACGCGGCCGTCAAGCGTCTTGCGAATTTGCGAAACCGCATCAAACACGTATCGCAAGGAGGCCATGTCAGCAACCGGAAGGCGTGCAATATCATCTTCGGTGCGCAACGGGCGCTCAAATTTTGGGCCTTCACCGTCGGCAAAATAGAGCCCGAGTCCCATTGCATCCGGAATGGTCAGGATGTCAGAAAACAAAATTGCCGCATCAAGCGGAAAGCGGTCGAGCGGCTGCATCGTCACTTCGGTGCAAAAGTCCGGGTTCTTGGCGAGTCCCAGAAAGCTACCGGCAATTTTGCGCGTCGCGTTGTATTCAGGCAGATAACGCCCCGCCTGCCGCATGATCCAGATCGGCGTATAGGGTGTAGGCTCGCGCATCAGCGCGCGCAGGAAGACGTCGTTTTTGAGTGTGGACATGAGCAGGCGTAAATTGGGCGCGACCGAATTGGACGCGCCGGCCATTATGTCATTTGTCGTACTGCCTGATGGCGGACGTGTCAGTTGACTGACACGATGGCGGCCAGATTAACGCGGCAATTCCGACGCACCCATCAGGTATTCATCAACTGAACGCGCGCACTGGCGCCCCTCGCGGGTTTGCCAACCCCGGCCCATACCACCAGCGATTGACCGCGCCGCACTGAGCCGGGAGTTGTCCGGGACGTACCTGCGTACGTCTCGGCCCGGCGAAGCACCCGCAGCCCTGCCGGGCAAGGGTGATAGGCAAGCGCCTATCGTGGCAATTCCGACGCGCCCATCAGGTATTCGTCAACCGAACGCGCACATTGGCGTCCTTCGCGAATCGCCCAAACGACGAGTGACTGACCGCGCCGCATATCGCCCGCCGCAAACACCTTTGGATTGGTCGTTTGATAGGCCATCGTGCCTTCGGTGGTGGCCTTGACGTTCTGGCGCTGGTCTTTTTCGACACCGAGGGTGGCAAACTGTTCGAGCAGGCCGCTTTGGGTCGGCCCCATGAAGCCCATTGCGAGCAGTACCAGATCGGCCTTCATCTCAAACTCGGCGTTTGGCATTTCTTGCATCTTTCCGTCGCGCCACTCGACCCGCGTAGCGATCAGCTTTTCGACATTACCGTTGCTGCCGACAAATCGTTTGGTTGCCACCGACCAATCACGTGAGCAGCCTTCTTCGTGCGAGGATGAGGTGCGCAGCTTGGTCGGCCAGTACGGCCATACCAATGGTTTGTTTTCATGCTCGGGCGGCATCGGCATCAATTCAAATTGTGTGACCGACGCTGCTCCATGCCGGTTTGATGTGCCGACACAATCGCTGCCGGTGTCGCCGCCGCCAATCACAATCACGTGTTTGCCGGTGGCCATGATTTGTGCTGGCAACTTGTCGCCGGCCACCACCTTGTTCTGCTGCGGTAAAAAGTCCATCGCAAAATGCACGCCCTGCAATTCCCGTCCGGGCACCGGCAAATCACGCGGCCATTCAGCGCCGCCCGCCAATACCACCGCGTCAAAATCGTCCATCAATGCCGCAACCGGTGTCGAGTTTGCCAAACCCGCGCCAATATTCTGGCTGAGGCGAAACTGCACGCCTTCTGCCTGCATTTGTGTGACACGACGATCGATGTGCGACTTTTCCATTTTGAAATCGGGGATGCCATATCGGAGCAATCCACCGATGCGGTCGTTTTTCTCAAACACAATCACACTGTGACCGACTCGCGCCAGTTGTTGGGCGGTGGCGAGTCCGGCGGGGCCGGAACCGACAATGGCAATCCGCTTGCCGGTCTTCTTCGAAGCGGGTTGCGGCACCACCCAGCCCATTTCCCAACCTTTGTCGATGATTGCGTGTTCAATTGATTTGATACCGACCGCATCATCGTTGATGTTGAGCGTGCAGGCCGCCTCGCACGGCGCCGGACAAACGCGTCCGGTGAATTCAGGGAAGTTGTTGGTCGAATGCAGCGTTGTCAACGCTTCTTGCCAGTTCTGACGAAACACCAGATCATTAAAGTCCGGGATGATGTTGTTGACCGGACAACCCGATTGGCAAAACGGAATGCCGCAATCCATGCAGCGTGCGCCCTGTTGTTTGGCATCCTCGTCAGAAAGGTGCAACACAAATTCCTGATAGTTTTTGACGCGTTCGGCAGTCGGCAGTGCCGGCTCGCTCAGACGGTTAAACTCGATAAATCCGGTGACTTTTCCCATGATCTGGCAATCCTTTAAGCCGCGGCTTTTTGATTTGTTGATTGCGCTTTTCTAGTCGATAGCTCGGTGAGCGCGCGACGATACTCGGTTGGCATGACCTTGACGAACTTCGGCAACCATACCGCCCAGTTGGCGAGGATGGTTTTGGCGCGTTCGCTGCCGGTATAACGGGCGTGATGTTCGACCAGTGACATCAGGATGTCGGTATCAGCCTTGCCCAAATGCGCATCAGCGGCGGCCTTGTCGGCGAGTGGTTCAATGGCGACCATCGCGGTGTTGCAACGCTTGTTAAAAAGGCCGTCCTCGTCGAGCACATACGCCACACCGCCTGACATGCCGGCGGCAAAATTGCGTCCGGTTCTGCCAAGTACAACCACGGTGCCGCCGGTCATGTATTCACAACCATGGTCGCCGGTGCCTTCAACCACCGCCGACGCGCCGGAATTGCGCACACAAAAGCGTTCACCAGCCACACCGCGGAAATATGCTTCACCGGCGATGGCACCGTACATCACCGTGTTGCCGACAATGATGTTTTCGACCGGATCACCCTTAAACGCCGCGTGCGGTCGGACGATTATCTTGCCGCCGCTCAACCCTTTGCCGACGTAATCATTTGCCTGGCCGGTGAGATCCAGCGTGACACCGCGCGCCAGGAATGCGCCGAAGCTCTGGCCGGCGGTACCGGTCAGCTTGACGCTAATGGTGTCTTCGGCAAGTCCGCTGTGGCCAAAACGTCGCGCCACTTCGCCGGACAACATGGCACCAACGGTTCGATTTAAATTGCGTACGCTGGTGGAAATCACCACCTTTTGGTTCTTCTCAAGCGCGGGCATTGCCTCGGCAATCAGTTGATTATCGAGCGCCCCGTCAAGTCCGTGGTCCTGCGTTTCGGTATGCAGGCGTGAAACATCCTTCGGCATGGCCGGCATATGGAAAATTTTTGCAAAGTCGAGACCCTTTGCCTTCCAGTGATCAACACCTTTGCGGGTATCGAGCAGGTCCGCGCGGCCAATCAATTCGTCAAAGCGGCGAACACCCAGACCGGCCATGATCTCGCGAACCTCTTCGGCGACAAAAAAGAAGTAGTTCACAACGTGTTCTGGCTGCCCGGAAAATTTCTTGCGCAACAACGGATCTTGGGTGGCGACACCGACCGGACAGGTATTGAGATGGCATTTACGCATCATGATGCAACCTTCGACCACCAGCGGTGCCGTCGCAAAGCCGAATTCATCCGCGCCCAGCAATGCGCCGACCACCACGTCACGACCGGTCTTGAGTTGGCCGTCAACCTGCACGGCAATGCGGCCACGCAAACGGTTCAACACCAGTGTTTGCTGGGTTTCAGCCAGCCCCAGCTCCCACGGCGTGCCCGCATGTTTGATCGATGACACCGGTGATGCACCGGTACCACCGTCGTGGCCGGCGATGGTCACATGATCGGCCTTGGCTTTGGCCACACCCGCGGCAACCGTTCCGACGCCAACCTCGGACACCAGCTTGACCGAGATTGATGCGCGTGAATTGGCGTTCTTCAAATCATGAATCAATTGCGCCAAATCTTCGATCGAATAAATATCGTGATGAGGTGGCGGTGAAATCAACTCGACACCGGGCGTCGAAAAACGTAATTGGCCGATGTATTCGGAGACTTTGTGGCCCGGCAATTGGCCGCCCTCGCCGGGTTTTGCACCCTGCGCCATCTTGATCTGGATTTGATCGGCCGACTGCAAATACTCGGCTGTCACACCAAACCGTGCCGAGGCAACCTGCTTGATTTTGGAGCGCAATGAATCGCCTTTTTTGAGCGGGATCGAGGCGATATCGGCGACCACCGCATCACCGAGTTTGCTTTTGAGCGATTCACCATCTTGAGCGATTGGAATAAAACGTTTGGGATCCTCACCGCCTTCGCCGGTATTGGATTTGCCGCCGATACGATTCATCGCAATCGCCAGCGTGGCGTGGGCTTCGGTTGAAATCGAGCCGAGTGACATGGCGCCCGTGGCAAAACGCTTGACGATGTCTTTGGCGGACTCGACTTCGGCAATCGGTACCGGTTCACCAAGCGGTTTCAAATCAAACAGACCGCGCAAGGTCATATGGCGGCGGGTCTGATCGTTGATGATCTTGGCGTACTCTTTGTACGTGTCGTAGG
Organism: Burkholderiales bacterium; assembly: GCA_031413695.1. Classification (GTDB taxonomy): domain Bacteria; phylum Pseudomonadota; class Gammaproteobacteria; order Burkholderiales; family Usitatibacteraceae; genus UKL13-2. The sequence goes on along the minus strand of JANOEV010000338.1, from coordinate 1,446 downwards.
AGTTATTGCGCGTCGAATGTTGCAGTTTGGCAATCGCATCCGGCGTCCACATGTGTTCTTCGCCGCGCACGCGGTAAGCGTATTCGCCGCCGGCGTCGAGTTGGGTGCGCAGCACCGGGTCATCACCGAATGCCTTCTGATGCAAACGCATGGCCTCTTCGGCGATTTCGAAAATGCCGATGCCTTCGATGTTTGACGCGGTGCCGGTGAAATATTGTTTGATGAACGCAGACGACAATCCAACGGCTTCAAAAATCTGCGCGCCGCAATAACTCTGGTAGGTCGAGATGCCCATTTTCGACATCACTTTGAGCAGGCCCTTTGAGATTGCCTTGATGTATTTTTTCTCAGCCTCATTCTGATCGTAGTCGCCGATATAGCCTTGCAATTGATGCAGCGTTTCAAGCGCCAAATAGGGGTGCACGGCGGCGGCGCCGAAGCCACCCAGCAACGCGAAGTGATGCGTTTCGCGCGCCGAGCCGGTTTCGACCACCAGCCCGGTCGAGGTTCGCAAACCCTTGCGCACCAAATGTTGGTGAATGCCACCCACCGCGAGCAACGCCGGAATGGCGACACGTTCTGCATCAATCTTGCGGTCCGATACGATCAATAGATTAAACCCGAGACGCAGCGCATCTTCGGCGTGTGCACACAGACTTGCCATGGCCGCTTCGATACCTTCCGGCCCCCACGCGGCAGGGTAGGTGATATCGAGTTCTTCGCTGCGCAAATAACCACCGGTGAAAAGATCGATGTGGCGAATCTTCTCCATGTCTGAAGTGGTTAGTACCGGCTGCGGGACCTCAAGCCAGCGGCCCGGATCGGTGTGATCGATGTCGAGCAAATTTGGCCGCGGACCAATGGTGATGGCGGTCGACATGACCAACTCTTCGCGAATCGGATCAATCGGCGGATTGGTCACTTGCGCAAACAATTGTTTGAAGTAGTGATACAAATTGCGCGGCTTGTCCGACATCACCGCCAGCGGCGAATCGTTGCCCATCGAGCCGGTTGCTTCGATACCGTTTTGCACCATCGGCGCCATGATGACTTTGAGGTCTTCCTGTGTATAACCGAATGCCTGCTGGCGATCGAGCAGGCTGACGGTGGTCGGCTCGGGCGGGGCGGGTTCGGGTAATTCATCCAAACGAATACGCGCCTGCGTGACCCACTCGCGATACGGCTTGGCCGTTGCCAGCTCATTTTTGAGATCGTCATCGTTGATGATCTTGCCGCGCTCAATATCGACCAGAAACATGCGTCCCGGTTGCAGGCGCCATTTTTTGACAATTTTTTCTTCCGGGATATCGAGCACGCCCGCTTCGGATGCGAGCACGACCATGTCGTCATCAGTCAATATGTAACGTGCCGGGCGCAGGCCGTTGCGATCGAGTGTCGCGCCGATCTGGCGGCCGTCCGTAAAGGCCATTGCCGCCGGACCATCCC
>JANOEV010000337.1:0-3868 GCA_031413695.1 Burkholderiales bacterium | reverse complement strand
AACATGAAGCGTGACCGGTCCGGATCAAATGCGAGACCGGCACTTTGTTCGAGGCGGCCGGATTCGGTCAGCGTGGTAAGCCGCCCGTGGAGCGCGCCATCAACGTTGTCGTCACGCGTCAATGATTTTACAAAGTGCAGTTTTGCCCCGCCATGCCGATGGTTTGCCGCCATGGATTCGATTTCTTCAATATAGGCAAGGTCACGCGCCTGCCGCACCGATAATGCAACAACAATGTTGTCAAATCGCGTCCATGTTGCCGGCGTCCGCAGCATCGAAATGTATGGTGCCAGACCGGTCCCGGTGCCAATCAGCCACAGATCACGGCCCTCACGGAAACGTTCCAGCGTCAAAAATCCCTGCGCCGGCCCCTCAATCAACAGCGTCTGTCCGACGCTGCGTGTGGCAACCTGCGCCGAAAATTTGCCGCCCGGAAGCACCACCAGAAAAAACTCAAGGAAATCTTCATCCGGCGCCGATACAATTGAATAGGCGCGCCAGATGTGCTCGCCGCCCTCTTCGATCAGACCGATTCTTGCAAATTGTCCGGAAACAAAACGATAGTCGGCGTCCCGTTTGATGCGGATCGACAGCAGATGGTCATTCCACTGATGCCGCCACAGGATCGGCGCCTCGGTGATCTTTGGCGCCTCGGTCGGTTCGCGCGCGGTCCCGTTCTGGGTTGGAGGTACAGTGTCGTCAGCCATATGCGCTATTTTAGCCGAGCCGCACATCGACACTGGCGCGATTCCAATAAGAGTGCTTCAGCCCGGATTGCCGGTGGAAAATTGCAAGGCGGCGAGCCTGGCGTACAGCCCCCCGTCCGCAACCAGTGAATCGTGGGTGCCGATACTGACAATTTGCCCACGCTCCATGACAATGATCCGGTTCGCCGACTTGACCGTCGCCAGTCGGTGCGCAATGATGAGCGTAGTACGACCCACCATCAGCCGCTCCATCGCGAGTTGCACCATGCGTTCGGACTCTGCATCCAGCGCCGAGGTGGCTTCATCGAGCAGCAGGATCGAACGATCCGCCAGAAACGCGCGTGCAATGGCGATGCGCTGGCGTTGCCCGCCGGAAAGTTTTACGCCGCGCTCACCCAGATTTGTTGCCAGACCGTCGGGCAAAGCGGCAATGAATTCAAGTGCATACGCCGCCTCACACGCCGCACGCACCTCGGCATCCGTTGCGCCCAACCGACCATAACGCACATTGTCGGCAACACTCGCGGCAAAGATGACGGGATCCTGGCTGACCAGCGCGATGCGGGTGCGCACGTCTCGCAACGAAGCAGACTTGATATCAATCCCGTCGATGAGTATCCGCCCGGACAAAGGATCGTAGAACCGCAATAACAGTTGAAATACCGTGGTTTTGCCCGCGCCGCTCGGCCCGACCAGCGCCACGACTTCGCCAGGTTTGATTTCGCAACAAAAACCGGCAATGGCTGCCGTGTCCGGCCGTGACGGGTAGTGAAACGTCAGTTGATCAATCACAATTTGCCCGGCCCTGGCATCGCCGGCCGGAAATTTTACCGGCGCAACCGGGTTGGCAACGTCCGGCTGTGTGTCCAGTAATTCGCTCAAGCGCTCGGATGATCCTGCCGCCCGCATCAACTCGCCATACATTTCCGAAACAGCAGCGCTGGCATTCGCGACAATGATGGCGTAGAACACAAATGCCGACAACGCACCGGGTGTGATCGCACCTGCAATAACATCACGACCACCAACCCACAAAATAACGCCGATGGCACCAAAAGCCAAGACAATGACAGCGGCAATCAGCCCGCCTTGAATTCTTGCCTTGGTTGCACCAACTTGGAAAATGGCTTCGGCAAACCGCCCAAACACCTCCCTGTCAACCGGCTCGTGTGCATAAGCTTGGACGGTCCGGACTTCATGCAGTGTTTCGTCAATATGCGCACTCGCATCGGCCACCCGATCAGTCGCCTGCCGTGACAACTTTCGCACCCTGCGTCCCAATATCACAATCGGTGCCATCGCCAGCGGGATTACACAGACCACCAGCAAAGAAAGTTTGATGCTGGTGACAAACATCATCGCCAAACCGCCGATCAATAACACGAGGTTTCTTAGGGCAAACGAAAAAACGCCGCCGACCACGTTTTCCACGGCGGCGGTGTCATTTGTCAGACGCGAGATGACTTCGCCGGCACGTGTTTTTTCGTAAAAACTTGGTGAGAGCGTCAGGATGTGATCAAACACCGCACGCCGGATATCCGCCACAAATCGCTGGCCGATCCACGTCATCAAGTAATAACGAATGTAGGTTGACGCACCCAACACCAGCAACATGCCGAGCAGGGCAAAAAGAGTCGCGTCAAGGGTCGCCGCATTTTGTGCAGAAAACCCCTGATCAATGACGTGTTTCAAACCCTGCCCGATGACCAGCACCGTCGAGGCCGCGGTCGCAAGCGCCAACATGGCGACGGCAAAACGCCATTTATACGGCGCAATAAAACGTAACAGCGACGCCAGCTTTTTTAAACTGCGTTTTTTTATCGCAGCGGGGTCCGCGATGGTTTCGTCAGTCGGGGGGGCGTGCGGCTCGTCCGCAGATTCCGTCGTCGCTGCAGGGGAATGGGTACTGTTCACCAATCTATTGTATGGGCTAAATCCTTGAATTCAACCGGCGAGGCGGAAAAGCACAAACAATAAAAGTCAGTGCCTGCCCGTTTAGTGGTCACAGCTTGCAGAAGACGGCAGGCACGGCCAAAAACAATCTAGTTACGCTTCAACCCCGGGCGCGCGACGGATCCGCTAATCACAAATGCGGCGCGATCCTGGACAACTTTTGATCGAATTTCGGCATTCACGTTGCCGGAAATGGTTCCTTTTCCATAGCCGACATTGATATTGCCGTTGGCGAGAAGCACACCACCCACCATGCGCATCGACTCATAACGCACCACACCGTCACTCACACGCACCTTGCCGGCGAGCTCACTGAATTTTGTCTGACCGCCAACGCTGCCGGGTGTCCGCATCGCCTGGACCAAATCGACGTTCGACATGGTGCCCTCACGTAACGTGAACGTGCCATTGATGGTCGGTGAATCGAGCAGCGCCGCGACCGATGGCGCCGACGCCGCAACCGCAAGGCTTGCTTCCGAGCGTCCGGTAATTGAAATATCACGCGTGAACGATCCGATCAACTCATCGGTCTTGATGCGTTCGAGTATGAACTCCGATTGCAGAACGATGCCGTTGCGCAGATTGACACGCACGTCGCCCTTCCCTGAACCCTCCAGCAACTTGGCCTCGACGCCAATAAAATTAAGATCGTCGCCAACCCAGGAGCCTTTTGCAGTCAGGGAGGCCAGCGGTATTTGCGATCCAACCGGCGGCGTCCAGTTTCGTGCTGAAAAATCAACCGTCCACGGCAACGGCGCACCCTCGACCGGCGGATTCGACTTGTCCGGTGACAGATCCAATGCCCATTTTCCATCGCGGGTTCTGGCGCTTCCGCGAACAATTTCGCCTTTGCGGTTGAACACAATTTCGCTGTCAAACATTTCCAGCGCAACGCCCTTGATTTCGAGCTTGACGTTGCGCAGAATAATTTTTCCGATTTCGATGGAGGTCCCGCGCCCCGCGGCATCGGCCCATTTCAGCGCGCGCGGCAATGCCTCGGCAGCAATGGTGATGTCATTCAACTCCATCGATTCGATGACAAACTTGTCGCCGAAAATAGCGGTGATATCCATATACACCTTGCCGCTGGTGGCCTTGGCGTCGAGCACCTTGCCAAGCGCCAGCTGGTCGATTTTCACATGCGGCTTGGGAAACAATGACAATCGAAGACCGGCCGACGACACATCGTCATGCAGCCATTCCGAAAG
>JANOEV010000336.1:0-2875 GCA_031413695.1 Burkholderiales bacterium | reverse complement strand
AATTTTAGCGTTGCCAGACAGCTTCGAGAAGCGCGTCTGGCGTACGGAAATTGGCGGGGTGCGGGGCTCGCATTGGTTATTGACGGTGCTTCTCTTCGTCTTGCTTTGGTTTCGACCCCTACCAATTTGACGATGCAATGGTGCAAAAAGTAATGGCGCTATTAAACACCTCTGTCGATCCGACGGTCGCGGCAGAGGTCGATGCCATGGTTCAACAGGCGGCTGAGAAGCCTCTGCAACCCGCGCCTAAAAGTTCCGACAATCGCGGCATGATCGTTGCTATTGTCGCCGCCGCCATTGCCCTATGTGTGGTGGTTTACGCCGTTGCGAAATAGCCGGGCGACGCACCCCGCCTTACCGTAAACGCAAAAGCCGCATCGGTCTCGCCGACGGGCCAGTTGATCGTCTCAACCCGTCCGCAGGCTTCAAACAGCGGCTTGCTGAACAGGTAACCCTGCATCAGGCGGATACCAAAACTTCGTAAGCAGCGGTATTCGGCTTCCGTTTCGACACCCTCAACAATAAGTCGGATGCCAAGCTCCCCGCACATTTGCGCCACCGCGCGGGTAATCGCCTGTTTGACCGGCTGCTGATTGATATCACGCACGAGCAGCATATCCAGCTTGACGATATTCGGCTGAAACTCGGCCAACAGATTTAGTCCCGCAAAGCCGGCCCCAAAGTCATCAATGGCCGTCAAAAACCCGATACGTTGATATTCGCGGAACACCTCAGCCAGCCATTTACCGTCGCTGATGTGCTCACCTTCGACGGTCTCGAACATGATGCGATCAACCGGGAAGCCGTGTGTACGCGCGGCTTCCAGCGTGGTGCGAATACATACCTCGGGGCGATAAATTGCATTTGGCATGAAATTTATCGACAGCATCGTCTGCATGTCCAGCTGCGCGGCGGTCTTGATTGCCTTGACGCGGCAGGCTTGGTCGAAGCGATAGCGGTTGGCTTCATTGATTTGCGACAGCACCGTCATCGCAGGCTCACCATTGGGGCCGCGCACCAGCGCCTCGTGCGCAAAGATTTGCTGCGTCTCGACGTCGACGATGGGCTGAAAAGCGTAGCTAAACTTGAAAGGCAAGCGTTGGCCGTCGCCGCAACCGCTGCACGGCGTGTTGGCCTCGCCCGCAGGGGCTTCCATGTTGCGTAACTCAATAGCTTGGATCATCTTTATTCCAGATTTAATGTCTGACATAGGCTTGGCAAAGTCGAGGCACGAGCCTGGCGCTGTCGCCTTCGCGGTGAATCAAGGCAGTCGTCCTAGTTGATAACAATATCGACACCTTTTCAACGGCTGGTTTGGCAAAACCTTTAGTGCAATTTATAACCACGCATAACTTGCGAGAGGGATTGTTAGCGCAGTCAGGGAAAGCGCAAAAAGCAAAAAGTCGGAGGGAAAACACAGAAAAGGCGCCAGCAACGCATTAACTTTCAACACTCTATCGTTGGCGGATCGTACCAGCCATATTTTTCCAAACCGATCCGTCAATGGGCGAGTTTCTTGCTTCAAACATGTTGTGCTGCGCTGTTTAATTTGTTGTGCATGGTCGCGCAGAATAATTGTTGGCGGCCCACATAACCTGGTTTTGCCCCAGCCCTGGCACTAGCCCGACACCAGCACCACATCCCAACGCACGCTGAGCGCGCCCTTCTCGGCGGTGCTGCTTGGTGCATCCAGCTTGGCGACTACCGTGGCTTTGTTACGGATGTTGTTGAGAATACGATCCTTGGCATTGAGCGCCTCGCCTTCAAAATACATTTGTGTGATCGCACGGCTCTTGTTGCCGCGCACGTCGAAGTGAATGTGCGGCGGACGAATCCAATCACCGTCGCCGGTCGGATACGCGCCGGGTTTGATGCTCTTGAATTTGTAGCTGCCATCGGCTGCCGTGCGGATGCGCGCGAATCCCTGAAAATTGGCGTCCACCGGCGCCGTGTTTGTGTCGGCCGGATGGTCGTAACGGCCGGCCGCGTTTGCCTGCCAGATGTCGAGGGTTGCGTTAGCCACCGGCACACCGTTGGTATCCAACACACGACCTGCGACATAGATGATGGTGCCTGCCGCGCGCGCCTTGTTGTTGCCGAGGATCGTCATATCGGCGTCTTGTTCGGCAGGCGCATCAACCGGATAAAACGGTCCGACGGTCTGAAACGGCGTGGTGGGCAGCTTGCCGGCAATGCTTTGCGCCAGCGCACTCATGACGCCACCGGCAAAGGCCGCGCCGGTCAACGCGGCAGCGCCGGTGAGAATACTGCGGCGCGATGTTTGCAGCACTGGTGCGTGATGCTCATCTTCACCGTGCAAGTGAAAGTCGGGAAGGTTTGGTGTCGGTGTGCGCATCGGCTGCTCCCTGAGTGTTGTTGGAATGAAAACAGATGACGCATTTAAACACTAACCTCGTTATGCCGGCGCATTAACCTCGTCGTCCCAGCCCAATAGCTTCGTCGTCCCAGCGCAGGCTGGGACCCAGTCCATCGTATTTCTGACTAACAAGTGGGCTGGATTCCAGCCCCACCTTTAAGCATGCTGGGCAGGCTCTTTGCTGGAATGACGGGGCCTTTTGGCATAACCGGGTAAGACGTGGCGCAGACCTGCATGATTGCCGACCTCAATAAAAAACCCCGGCACCGAGGCCGGGGTTGTCACCCGTCGTGAAGACGTCATATAACTTCTAGACGGCGGCAATGTGTGTGGAGCGCATTGCGAAAGCTTTCAGTCGTTGTTCAAACGGTGCAAAGGTTGGCCACCGCGACCTTCGTGAAAAGGTGCGGCGAGGCCACGGCGCTCGACGGATACGCGGCGAGCGCGTTGGCGAAGTCGGGGTGTGTGAAGGCCTGCCGGAAGTGCGCTACCGACTCC